>JAYTMW010000392.1:0-3263 GCA_043728105.1 Saprospiraceae bacterium
CATTTGGAGTCGCCCGCAAAAAGTTGACAAAAGGGAAAAGAAAATTCAACTCGATTAGAGTAAATTTTTTCTACTGACAAGGTATTTATAATTAAGTTAATTAAGTAATTACCTTGATATTTAAAATAGTTCTTTGACATTGTTGTAAAGTTAAAATGTGTTGTTCAAATTCAACGGGTGTTAAATTTAAGATGCCGCTATGATTTCTATTAAAATTATAGCAATCTTTAATGAATTTTTCAAAGCCTTTGAGTTGAACAAATGAGTTGATATTGATGTCAAAAAGCATATGGTTTTTAAGAATGTCATTAAACGATTCAGCGAAGGCATTTTCGTAGCAATTGTCTGCCATACTTGATTGAATATTTCGGCTGCGCAGGGCATCGAGAAATATTTTTTCGATATACTGTTTACCGCCGTCGGAGTGAAAAATCAAGTGGTCAAACCGAGTGATATTTCTAACTTTCAGTGCTTGCTTAATGACCTCTTGTGATGTAACTTCAGCGTGCATAGAAATTGAAAAACTTAAGCCTAACAGAAACCGACTGTATAAATCAATAAGACTTGTTGCATAACCCACGAGCTGTCCATTTGAGCCATAAATATAGCAAATATCGCTCACCCAAATGCGGTTTATATCGTCGATTTGTAAGCCTTCAATGAGGTTAGAGAACACATAATTACCTCTAATTGTCGTTTTAGGTACAAACCGTTTAGTTTCTATTCGCAAGCCATTTAACAAGCAAAGTGCTTCAAAAGAGTGTTTTCCCCATCCTAAAAGCATAGAATTGTAATCTTGATGCTTTTTTCGGATATAAAAATAAACCTCTCTGGCACTTGAACCAGGTAGAAACTGCTTACGAACATTTTTAGCCATTTCGACCACCAATTTTTCAGGTGTTCTGATAAGGTCTAAGGTAGATGGACGTAGCCAATTATGAAAGGCTTGCCTTGAAATACCGGCTGCTTCATACAAGGTTTCCATGCTTATTTTACTTATTTGGGACTTATTTTGTGCTTGCTTTTGATGGAAGAATTCGGCAAGGGCGGGGTATCGAAATTTTTTTTTATATCCACCCCCATGGCTTCGTCTGCCTTATCTATCACCTTGTGCAGTAGCATATTTTCTGCTTTTGCCCGACCCAAAATAGCATACGTTTGTTCTAGTTCAGCTTCAAGTTTCTTGACCCGAAGACTATCGCTCACGTGTTCAACAACCGTCACTAAAGTCGCTTTATAATGCTTAGAATACAGCGCATACCACTTATAAATACTGGCGTGACTGACCTCATATTTACGACTCGCTTCGGCTTTACTAAGACCATCGTCTATTTCTTGTACGATTAATCTTCGTGCTGATTCTGAAAAATACCGACGTGCTCGGGTAGGTCTAACTTCACTTTTTAACTTTGTAACTTGTCCTTTTTTCATACCCAAAATTAATTGATTTTGTGAGTTGAATTTCAACTCCTATTTTGTCAATCATTTTCGGGCATGTCCATTTCATCATTCATCATTCATCATTCATCATTTATCATTATTTTGACCTTTAAATAATTTTTTTGGCAAGCAAATTGACTTATTAAAATGAATAAAAAAATTTTAAATAATCTTTAAATCATTATCTCATGTTATTTTACGTCTCTCTCGAATTTAAAAAACTCTCACAAGCAGAGCTTATCTCTTTCTCCAGCACTGTGTATGAGTCCATGTCTGCAAAAAATCAGTATCTTGATTTTAAACATTTAGTGGATGGGCTTAAAACCAAAAATGCCGATTTGACAGCAGCAGTTGCTAATGCTCAATTGGGCGGCAAAGACCGTGTGGCAAGCAAAAATAAGTGCTTGGCAGCAGTCACGAAGCATTTGGAAAAGTTAGCCAATGAAGTAGAAGATTTAGCCAACGATACTGAAAATACGAGTATCATCACCGAATCAGGTTATAAACTCCGCAATACCACCAAAACGGATAAGCCAACCTTGACGGACATCAAAACGCCGACAAATGTATCGGTGGTGAATATCGTTGATAAGCCCGGTGCGGTCAAGTTGACTTGGAAGGGCGTGGATAATGCTATCAACTATGCCATCCAACACAAAAAGAAGGACGAAACCGCTTGGAAAAATGGCAACTACAACAATAATTCTGAATTCGTTTTCAACGACCTAGAATTGGGATCACAATACGATTTTCAGATTTGTTCATTGAGTCCGAACAGCCTCAAAAGTATTTGGACAGCACCGGTGTCGGTTTGGATTTCTTAAAAAGTGAAAAGTGAAAAAATTTAACCTACTTTTCATTTTTCACTTTTCACTAAATAAAATGCCCCATGTCTGATATTTTCATATTGGACATGGGGCATTTTTTTGTTTACCATTCAATATTTGTTGTAATATAGGAACTATAAAAATTGAGAGTTGAGAATTTCAACTCTCAATTTTCAATTCTAATACCCCGCCATTTTCAAAAGCTCCTTGTAAGGAATGTTCAACCGATTGACATCAAAACCTTGATGACCGCCAATCGTGCCGGTTTCAGTGAATTGCCAAATGGCATAATTCGCCCAGCCGGAAGGCATCGTCGGTTTCGACCCCTCAGTATAATTCGCTACCCAAAGCGGATAATGACTAAAACCCGTTGGGGCTTTCAAAATATTATCCCAAATATGTTTGGAGGTGTAAATAATAGGACGTTTGCCGGTTTTGGCTTCTACGAGCGCGAGCCATTTTTGCATCCGTTTGACAATCGCCAATCTGTTTTGAGATAAAAAAGCGATGCGTTTCCATTCATCATTGGTCGGTTCCACGTCCAAAACGGGCGGCAAAACCCCTTTTTCACGATAATCTTCGCCCGAATCAAGGAAGTTTTGCACCTGCCCTTCAACATCATCATTCAGCATTCTGAAAAAATGATAGCCCCCCCTCAGTATTTTATTCTCTTTGAGGCGTTTCATGTGGTCTAAAAATTTAGGGTCGTTATAAGACGTCCCTTCCGTAGATTTGACAAAGCAAAAATGGTGTTTTGATTGCAATTCCTGCCAAACACTATCGGTCGTGGTCTTATCATGCTGATAAATATCCGTTCCCAGAATCTCCTCCCCTGCTTTAAATGCTTTGGAAAAAAGCAAATCCCAAGTCCGCGTGCCCACCACGCCATCAGCTATGAGGCTATGAGAAAATTGAAAATCGCGGACAGCTTTATCGGTTTTAGGTCCGAAATCACCATCAGGCAGTACAGTGTAGCCTACTTTCCTCAACAATTTT
>JAYTMW010000393.1:0-2288 GCA_043728105.1 Saprospiraceae bacterium
ACGGCGGATTTTGCCTCAGCCGAAAAAATCAGAAAAGACCTTATTAAAGATGGCGTCCGCGATGCATGGGTCGTGCCGTATGTAGATGGCGTCCGCGCGACAGGCGAAGAAGCCAAGCGTTTTGCTAATCGCTATACTGATTTGTTGAATTATTTGGCGGCGAAGAAGAAGCCTTGATGAGGCGAGTAAGCTCCAAGTTTGAGATTATTTTTAACTTTACAAAATGTTAATAATTGATAATCACTTTTTCAATCAAAAACATATTTTATTTACCACGCTCTAAACGATATAGTTTACTCACCTAAGTTTATGAATCAAAAAGTCCATAATCAAATTGTAAGTTTTATTTGGGGCATCGCTGACGATGTGCTGAGAGATGTATTTGTTAGAGGAAAGTATCGTGATATTATCCTTCCGTTCACAGTTTTAAGACGTTTGGATGCTTTGTTGGTACCGACAAAGGATAAAGTATTGGAGGCAAATGCTTTTTTAATTGAACAAAAGATTGATAATAAAAAGGCTTTAGAAAACCAAGCAAAGTATCCGTTTTGGAATATTTCAAAATATACATTTGAAACCCTATTAGATGATGCCTATAATATAGACACCAATTTAGAAGCCTATCTTGATGGATACAGCCCTAATGTGCAGGAAATCATCAGTAAGTTTAAACTGAGAAATCAGTTAGAAACGATGGAAGAAGCAGGCGTAACGTATTTGCTCATTGAAAAACTATGCAATAAAGAGATAAACCTTAGCCCCAATGAAGCGATTAACAGCAAAGGAGAAGTGTTGCCGCCTTTGACAAATTTGGGAATGGGTTATGTGTTTGAAGAGTTAATAAGAAAATTTAACGAAGAAAATAACGAAGAAGCAGGTGAACACTTTACGCCCCGTGAAATCATTAAATTAATGACCCATATTTTGTTTACACCTGTTAAAGACAAAATAAAAAAGGGAACTTATCTCATTTATGACCCTGCTTGCGGTAGTGGTGGTATGCTGACAGAAGCAGAACATTTTGCCATGGCAGTGACCGACAACAAAGCCGATTTTATGCTCTACGGACAGGAAGTCAATCCTGAAACGTATGCTATTTGCACCAGTGATATGTTGATTAAAGGTGAAAAATCGGAAAATATTGCTTACGGCTCTACGCTTTCTAAAGATGGGTTTCCGCAATTGCATTTCGACTTTATGCTTTCTAATCCGCCTTATGGCAAAACATGGAAAATTGATGAAGATGCCATTGTAGATGATAGAGGAAAAAAAGGCAGCCAAAAAATAAAAGACCCGCGCTTTCAGATTGGTTTACCTTCTATTTCTGATGGGCAGTTGTTGTTTCTAACAAATATGGTCAGTAAGATGAAGCATAATACCGAATTAGGGAGCCGTATTGCTACGGTTCACAACGGTTCGGCTTTGTTTACGGGTGATGCAGGGGGTGGCGAAAGTGAAATCAGAAAATATATTATAGAAAATGATTGGTTGGAATGTATCATCGCTTTACCTAAAAATATTTTTTACAATACGGGTATTCCCACTTATATCTGGATTGTCTCTAATAAAAAAGACGTGAAACGAAAAGGCAAAGTCCAATTAATAAATGCTATGGATTTGTATGAAAAATTGCGTAAAAACTTAGGGCAAAAAAATTGCGAAATGAAGCCTATACATGTGGATACGATTACTGATTTGTACATGGATTTCAAAGAAACCAACATTTCTAAAATTTATCCAAACAATTATTTCGGCTATAACAAAATAACGGTTGAACGCCCTTTACGTCTTTCTTCTCAATTTACAGCCGAAGCCATCGAAACTTTGCGTTACGACAATAGCTTAAAAGATGAAATGGAATGGGCTTACTCGCACTTTGGCGACGATTTGTATAAAGATTTAAAAAAATATAAAGATAAAATTGACGCTCACCTCAACAAACATGAGATTAAACTCAAACCTACGGATAAAAATAAACTTTTAAGTATAGAGCATTGGCAAAGCCAATTACACCTGATGGTCGTCGCTCAAAAATTGGCAGACACTTTGGGCGACAAACAATTTGACGATTATAATAAGTTTACCCCCTCAGTAAATAAAGCCGTTAAAGACTTGAAATTGGATATAGATACCAAAGGTTTGAAAAGTATTTTGACCGCAGTGTCTTGGAAAAATGAAGAGGCGGAACGAGTCATAAAAAATAAAGATAAAGATGGAACAATACATTATGAGCCTGATTCGGATTTGAGAGATACCGAAAATGTACCCCTCGACCAAGATATACATGC
>JAYTMW010000394.1:0-7114 GCA_043728105.1 Saprospiraceae bacterium
AAATATCGTTTTTTGACAATTTGCTACAATATTTTTATGTTTGGTTTAATTATTTCAGTCTTATTGTTTGGTTTCGCTTTCGTTTCGTCGGGCAAATCAATGAGTGTTAGTTTTGCTAAATAAAAGACAGGATTACAGGATTTAAAGATTAACAGGATTTTTGAAATACACATATATATTGAGGGGTCTGCATGATTAAAACGTGCAGGCCCCTCAGTATTTTTGGGTTAGGGATGAAGTAAAAAAATATTTACACGTATTTTTTAAAAAATCTACACTTTTTAATAGTCAAAATCAGATATTTGCACAAAAGTTTAAGTCTTTGTATGGCTAAATATTTAAAATTGTAGGCAATTGATTGCCAATGGCTTAAATTTTTATTTTTAAATTTTAAATTTTTAATTGTTACTATGTTTGGAAATATGTTTGGCGATTTAGAAAAAAAGCAACAAGAGATGGCGGCAAAAGCGGCGGCAATTGTTGTTGAAACCGAAGTTGAGGGCATCAAAGTCACGGCTAATGGTCAGAAAGAAGTAATCAATATTTCGATTACCGACCCCTCAGTATTGAACGATAAAGAACAGCTTGAAGACCTTTTGGTGGTGGCTGTCAATCGGGCGTTAGAAGAAGCGGGCGAAAAAGCGGCTTTTGAAACCGAAAAGATGATGCAAGATATGTTGCCGCCTGGTTTTGGAGATATGTTTAAATAAAATATTTTTGGTAACTGTTTTGCTTCGCAAGCTAAATAAGTAACAAGAAAAATAACATGGTCAAATAAGGTGCAGAGCACCGTGATATTTGACGTGCTACAAATATCACGGTACTCTGCACCTCAATTTGACCACATTATTTTTTACTTACTACTAAGCACAAATTTTTAATCATTTTTCACACAATGATACGTCCGATTTTAGCGTTTTCTTCCTCAATACAAGGACTCATGGAAGGTTTGAACTTTCCATGAGTTTTCAACGTAAATATCCTTTTAAAGCCCAACTGTGGCGATACCATCTTTTTCAAAATCCGTTCTAATTATTCATAAATGAAATATTTAAGCACCGTATTTTTCTTACTGATTGCGCTCTCTCTTTCAGCCCAAAGTGTTAAACTAAATGACCGTTTACAAGCGTATTTTCCATTCGATGGCTCAATTGCGGATAAAAGTGGGAATGGTGTTCAAGCTCTTGTAGAAGGTGACTCTACATTTAGTTGTGGTGTTGGGAATCAAGCTCTTCGTTCGGATGGTTTAACAACAGGAATCTTTTTTTATGGAACTTCCTTTGCGGATGTTTTTAGGCAGATTGATTTTTCAATGAGTTTTTACATGAAAACAACAGTTCAAGCGGGTAATCAAACGTTCGATTTGTTTTCCAAAAAAAAATCTTGTACTTCTGATAGTTCCTTTTCCATTCGATATACACCTTCCAGCAATTCTATTGGTGTCGAATTAATTCAGGATTCTAAGTTGCGACACGTTATTTTGCAACGTTTAGATCCTGCACGTTGTTGGCAACACATTGTAATTACTCGTAATTTTAATACTTTAAAACTTTATGTGAATGGACGATTAAGACAAACTAATGTTACGACCAAAAGGGTAAACATATCCAATCTTAGTCCATTGGCTTTGGCGAAAGGCCCGTGTACGTCTGATAAAAAATTCAAAGGTTTAATTGATGAATTAAGGATTTATGATCGTGCATTGAACGAGGATGAAGTGGCGGCATTATATACCGCTCCAGACCAATTAGAGAACCGAGATACCATTATTTTTTTGGGTGCAAACATCCAAACTCGTTTGACAAATACTTGTGTTACTGATTTTTCATGGAGTCCAGGAGCTGATATAGCCGATGCTAAGAGTGGTGAAACGGTGATAACGCCTACACAAGGAGGACAATTTAAGTATGTTTTAACGATGAAAGATGGGGCAACTTGTACCATTTTAGACACCATTAATGTGAAGGTGGTTGACCCAAAAGATTTGGATTGCACGAAGCTTTATGTACCAAACGCTTTCACGCCAAATGGGAATGGCATCAATGAAAGATTTTATATTTCTAATCCCGAAACGGTGGATGAAATTGTGTCGTTTGAGATTTTGGATGCGTGGGGTGGAAGGATGTATTACACTAAGGATAAACGACCTACGGACGGTGGTTGGGATGGCACGTTTAATGGCACTCCTGTGAATCCACAGGTGTATTTGTGGAAGGCTCGATATAAATGTAAGGGGCAGGAGTTGTCGCAGTTTGGCAGCGTGACTTTGATTAAATAGTTGATAGTTAGTAGTGGATAACGGATATTTTTTAAATAATAAATTTTTAAGTCGCATAAAATATTGGCGTTCAATATTTTATGCGATTTCTTTTTTAATGATATGATGAAAACAAAATTAAGCCAGAAATCACTTGAAAAGGCACCCCCTCAGTATTTTTCATTTTTTAAAAGAAAAACAAGATTGATATATTAAACAAAAGGCTAAACCCTAACTTTTGTTAAGTATTACGCTTTTTTTTAAGACAAAGTGTTAATATTACATTTATTTTATACCTAAAACAAGGTATTATTAAAAATTGTCACAATATTTGATACATGTTTGTAAGTGGTTTGTTTTACAAAAAAATGTAATACCAACCGTCCATTCCACCAACCGATTTAAAGCGACCCTCTGGGGTCATACCGTAAATTTTACCTTTATTTTTTGAGTCTTACTTCACTATTTTATTTCGGTCATTTCCTTAAAACAACCTTGCCTTTAGTGTGTGATGTCACATACTGAGGGGGTCACTCGACTTTGCTTTTGTAACCTTATTATTTTAATTAAACGATTTTAGAGTATGAAATCATTTACCATGTACATGTTCAAAAACCGCTTTGAGCCGTTGGTTTGGCTGTTTTTCTTTTTGGGTTTTTATGGGGTGAAAGCTCAAGATCCAAAACCACTCTTATCCTCTAATTTTTACGATGCTTCTTGCATTTTAGAAAATAAACCTTTTGGAGCTTATACATTTGTTCAAAATGATGGAAATTTAGGGACTACCCTGAATTTCGGAGCTACTAACAATGCTGAAATAACGCTTCCTTCAAATTTTAATTTTAATTTTTATTGTCAGCGAATATCTAAATTAAGAGTTGCTAATAATGGTATTTTACTCATAGATGATGCAAGTACGACTATTCCAGCTTCAAATATTTCAAGAATTTCTAATCTAATTACAAATGTTATATCTCCATTGTGGGATGAATGGGTGTTGGGTAGTGGCAATGTATCTTACACTATCAAAGGTGTATCGGGTAATATATCAGACCCTCGGAGGTTAGTTGTCCATTGGCAGAATTTACAATTATTAGGATTGCCTAATCCTAATGCAACAGTCGATTTTTGGCTTGAATTAGTTGAAGATACTGGAGAAGTTGTATTCTACTATAATGATGTTAGACTTATCGAAAATACTTCGCTTTTTAGCGAATCAGAACAAAATTTAGCGTCTCCTCACGAATCAGGAAGAAACGCTGGTTATGGTATGAGAACTCCATGTGCTACTGGTAGATATACGGACGGTGTAAATAACTCTCAAGATGAACAAGATTTTCCGGCGTTAGAATTAGTTGGAACTGGCGTGAAAATAAGGATGTTAATTTTTAAGCCTAAGTTAAATGCTTGTATAGGATTGCCGATTCAAGACCAAACATTTACTGTTTGTGAAGATGTACCTGCTTTTGATTTACCTATTAAAACAGGTGCTGTTAATGGTAATTGGGAGGGAAATGGTGTAGCTTATGTTACACCAAACCCGACTACAACACCTGACCTCAATGGAATAGTTGCAAAATTTGACCCCCGTGACCCAGGCAATTTTACGGTTAAATGGAATCCAGGTTGCCCATTGTTTTCTTACAACGTGAACATCAGAGTTGATGAAAGATTGAAGCTACCTCTCTTAACGCCAATAACAGGGTGTAATAAATCGGAGTTTATCTTGCCTGCTGTGACCCCCTCAGTATCAACCGTTTCAGCGCAATCCCAATGGACATTTGTAAATTCATCACCCCCACCGCCAACATCTCCAACATTTCCACAGTTTTCGAACAATCCGATTACCGTAAAAGGCGTAAGTGGAATAGTTAATTTGGATTTGACTAATGGTACATGCGTTACCCGTGTGAAATTGGAAAACGGTGGCGGCGAACCCATTGTACCGATTCCTGTTAACAATTGTACAGGTACAGTTACTTTATCTGGATTACCTTCAGGAGCAAGCGGTTTTGTTTGGGATCTCTTGCCTGTTGGAACACGTTTAGGCATTTCGTTGGCAACTAATGGTGCAACGGCAACGGTGACGGGTCTTATACCTACTGATAATATTGTTGTATCTGTTTCATATCAGTTAGGAAGTAGTTGTTTCATCCAGCCTTTTAACATTAGTGGGGGTGGCGCACAAGAAGCGACAGTGGGTGGCAGTACAAATGCCACTCAAACGGTTCCACAATGTAACAATAGCACTTTTACTTTGACGGCTCTTAATCCGACACTCCCAGCTGTGGGAACTTGGGCATTTGTAGGTTCGCCGCCTTCAGGTGTTGCGATGTCTCCTCCTTCGATTGTGGGTAATCAAGTATCCGTAACGGTTTCGGGTGTGATTGCGGGTTCGTTTTTACAAGTCAGTTGGACTGTTGGCATACCTAACACAACTGGAGTGTTGGAATGCACGGATGCGGTGGTTGTTACATTGAGAAATGATGCACCCATTCAAGCTGATATTACAGGAATTCTTTCAAAATGCAATGATGTCACGGGTACTTTCAACTTGACGGGTGTGGCTACCCCCTCAGTATATACATCAAGTTTGTGGTCAAAAGTGAGTGCTGCGAATAATATTACGCTACCTGCTAATTTAACTCAACCCACTATTCAGATTACGGGCTTGCCTGTTGGTGAATCAGCAACCTTGCAATGGACTGTTACAAATGGTACTTGTTCATCGAGTTCTGAAGTGACTATTAAAATTTTTACACCCATTAATGCGGGTGATGATATAAACAAGTGTGAGACGGAAATTACGAATTTGACAGTCAATTTGACAGCGACAGCTTTGACATCATTTGGCACATGGACTTCAATTCCTGCTGGAGCTTTGAATTTCGGTACGGCTAACAATAGTCTAACTACTACTGCTCAATTGTCAAATGCTTCTTTCTTGAATCAAACTATAATAGCAAGATTTACGGGACCAGTAGGTTTGATGACTCCCTGTCCTCGTTTTGATGAAGTTAATGTAAAGATTAATTCTGCTGTCACGGCTTCCATTACGGGTGCTTCAACTCAATGTAATGGAAGTGGTACTTTTAGTCTTGTGGGAAATACTCCTTTATCTCCTGCTACGGGGATGTGGTTAAAAGTGGGTGCGGGTAATATTACCTTACCAGCAATTTTAAATCAACCTAATATTACGGTTACGGGCTTGCCAGTTGGTCAAACGGCTACTTTGCGTTGGACCGTGACAAATGGTGCTTGTTCTTCAAGTACAGATATTGTTTTGATAAATGCACGCCCGACGAATGTGGTTTTGAAAGATATAAAATGCCCAATTTTCACAGCAAATGGAGAATTAGATTTGAGAGATCTGATTGTCACATTGAACGGTGATGGCATCTGGTCTTCATTGTCAACGCCTGCGGGTGTTTTCAGCGGTGGAAATGAAAATGTCTTTAAAAATGGGATAGGTACTATTGATAATTATCTTTACAAACCTACTCAAGCGGAATTGGACTGTGGCGAAATAAAATTGAAATTGGATGTTGCAAGTTCGGTATGCCCCGGTACGCCTTCGGCTATGGTGACCGTTTATTTGGGAACGAGCATAGCGGCAATAAGTGATATTAATCTTAGTATTAGTTTTAACGTCAATAATTGTGAGTCAACACTTACGGGTATTAATTTGCTCAATTCCAAATACAAACACTTTAGAATCGTAGCTTGTCGTAAAGGATTTGTTAAACCTGTTGACTGTGGCTGCAATGGTCTTCCTTTAATACCCTTGAATAAAATTGACAAGAGCTATATTGGTCAATACATTGGTGTGGTAATAATGGATACTTGTAATAACATGCGACCATTTTGTGTTAAGATAGAAGATAAAGAGCCACCAATGATTACTTGTCCCAAAGACGTGGCTGTTTTCTGTAATAATTTGATAGCTTTAAGTAAAGATGTACCCCAACCGAGCCTTACAGGCGATTTGGGTTTGGATGGCATTACGCCACCTCTTCCAGCTATGGATGGTTCAGTAAAAGATTGTTCGCCAATTGTAGATAAAGGATTTATTGATTTGGATTGTCCTAATCTAATGAGAAATTGTTCGTCGCCTTTTAATGAGGGTAATGTACCAACCACGGGTAATTTATCAAATTGCTTTAAAAATCCAATATCTTTGGATGAACTGACCGCAATTAGAAACAGTATGATAGCCTTGGCGCAAACCAATGATGTTGTGAAATTTATCATTCGTTGCTGGACAGCCACTGATGCTAACGGCAAATCTTCAGCACCATGCTATCAAGTTATTGCCATTCGTCGTTTGCCATTTAAGATTTTAAAACCTGCTGATAAATTATATAGTTGTGGCCCAACAGTCACAGAATGTAATGCACCTGCTGCACCTGCAAGTACGGCATCCAGTACAACGGGTTTTCCTTACGTAGATATGAACAACAATAATGTCATAGATGCTGGAGATATTGCCTTAAATACTGAGGGGGCCAGAGCTTGCGGAATAATTTTATCTGAAAAAGATGAAGAATCAATACCGTGTAAAGGTAGTAAAAAGATAACCCGTACTTTCACAGTAACGGATGAGTGTACAGGAAGTTCTACGAAAGTAGTACAAAATATTGAGGTGCTCGATTTGACACCGCCAAAGGTTTATTCTGAATATACAACTTATGAAAGAGTGGCTAAAACATATTGCTATGTCAATCGCTTTGGGTCAAAACAGGATAAGACTACTTTCGAAATAGTTGCTAAAACGGTCAAATTAAACGATTTTACAGGTAAATCTATTCCAAAATGTGACTACAATACTGAGGGGGTCACTCAAACCCTCGAAGCATT
>JAYTMW010000395.1:0-1515 GCA_043728105.1 Saprospiraceae bacterium
GATTCTCAACAGAAATCTTATCTTCCAGAGAGCTAAGGGTAATCTGAAATCGATCTTGTGTAACAATGAAATCCATACTCTTAATTTTACTGAAGATAAATTTTTCTAATGTATTTTACTTATTTTTAGGCAATTACCGTGAAGCAATAACCTATTTTACTAAAGCTGAAAATTTAACGAGGCATATCCCCGACAATGAAGTATTGTTTGAAGTTTTGGTTGATAAGGGAAGGTCATACGGGGAACTTGGCATCTTGGATTCTGCATACACCTATGTACAGAAATGTCTTGCTATGCAATTCAGATTATTTCAAGGAAAAAATATTGTTGGCGGAGGAATTCATTCAACAATGGGAATCATTTATTTCAAGATGGGCAAAGAACAACTTGCCGTTGAATTTTTCAGACAATCATTTCAGTTAAATGAAGAGGTAAATGAAATCCGTTTACTTGCCCGTGGCTATTGTGAATTTGCCGAACATTTTGACCGCTTCCATCAACAGAATTCAGCCATTTTCTACGCTACAAAAGGTTTTTTGATTGACCAACAATTTAATTTACTGGTTCAGCAATTACGAGCCGCCACCTTATTGACCAAACTTTACAAACACTCAACTAAAATTGACAGTGCTTTCAAGTATCAGCAACTTATGATTGATACAAGAGAAAGTGTTTTCAGCAATGAAAAAATTAACCGCTTGCAGACACTTGAGTTTAATGAACAATTACGACAGCAGGAGTTAGCATTAGAAAAAGCAAAGTCCAAAGAAGAACGAAAACTAAATATTCAATACGCATTAATTGCTCTTGGCATTATTTCTTTCATCATTCTCTTTTTATTACTAAGCCACAGTTTTATCACCAATACAAAACTGATAAATTTTTTTAGTGTAATGGCTTTACTGATTGTGTTTGAATTCCTGAATCTGCTATTGCATCCTTATTTAGAACGAGTAACACATCACACTCCGTTGGTGATGTTATTGGCTTTGGTTTGTATTGCAGCATTGCTTATACCATTACATCACAGCATAGAAAAATGGTCAAAAGAAAAGTTAGTAGAGGAAAATAAAGCAATACGATTGGCAAATGCAAAGAAGACAATTGAGAAGTTGGAAGTAAAACCTACTCAAACGCAAGGGGAGAACACGAATATATAATCGCTATGAAAAAAGTTTGTAGCAAATTTGACACGACACATCTTCGTAGACAGAGTAGAGTATGCTGATAACATAAAGAAAGAAATAAATTATTTTAGGGCTTTGTTCGCAAATTAAAAGTAAGTGCAAGGAATAAACAGTTGAGGTTAATGAAAGTGTATCGCTATTTATCCTGACCAAGAGAGGGAAGAAACGAACAAGTGCTGATGTTGGATTAATACAACTTAAGAAGAATGATGAATATCCTTGACAAAAACATTTTCAAAAAGTTCCTCCAAGAACTTGGCTTTTTATTTTTTGAAAAAACGACCTATGTAAACGAAAATGCAATCGTTAGGACGAGGCCTATTTTTGA
>JAYTMW010000396.1:0-3785 GCA_043728105.1 Saprospiraceae bacterium
TTTATGCACCTTCTATGTGTCTTATGTGCTTATGTGTTTAATATCAAATAATTTTGTCTTGACACTTACACGTATATATGTAGCATTATTCCAAAGCAAGCATATCAAAATTTCAGAAAGGCATCCAAAGCCTTTACAATAAAGACATTCATCATTTTCTCAAATGACTTAGTTTAAAATCTAAAATTTCTCACTCTCACGTCAAGCAATTATTGTGCTGAATACGCTCGGTTTTTTAAAATAAAAAACTATAATAATAAAAATAACCGCATAATGTTTTGAACTTTGTGAACGTGAATCCAACCATTGGTCACGCCAAGGTTTCGTCCTACTTTTACATCATCAAAAGACGAATATTAAGAAGGACAAAAATTAATTTTTAACAAGTAACTAATAACCAATTAATTTCTACATCTAAAAATTTACAACATTATGAAGGCATTGTTGAACAACAGAGGAATGGCAATTTTAGCATTTGGTGTTTTATTAGGCATCAGTTGTCTTGCTGCCGTTTATCCAACCACTTTTCCAGTAGCGGACAAACCTTATGATGCTTCCCTAACTGGTAGTATTGCTTGGATGCTTGTTGCATCAAGTATGGTTTTATTAATGACACCAGGTTTAGCTTTCTTTTATGGCGGCATGGTTTCAAAGAAAAACATTATTTCTACAATGCTCCAGAGCTTCATTGCTTTAGGTGTTGTGAGTTTATTGTGGTACGTAGTTGGATTTAGCCTTGCTTTTGGCGAGGATGTAAACGGATGGGGTATTGTTGGTAATCCTACTACGTTCTTCATGTTTAACAATGTAGGTACGGCTATTCATCCAACGCTTGGTGGCGGACTTCCATTGGTTTTATTTGCCGCATTTCAATTAAAATTTGCAATAATTACTCCAGCACTCATCACAGGCTCATTTGCAGAACGGGTTCGTTTTTGGGGTTATGTAGTGTTTATAAACTTATTTATTATCTTCATTTATTGCCCATTAGCACACATGGCTTGGCATCCAGATGGTTTGTTATTCAAAAAAGGTGTTTTGGACTTTGCAGGTGGCACAGTTGTCCATATATCTGCGGGTGTTGCTGCGTTAGTGGGTTCAATTGTTTTGGGCAAACGCAAGGAGTCAGGCGAAACACTTCCAGTAAATATTCCTTTTGTAATTTTAGGAACTGGTTTATTATGGTTCGGATGGTTTGGTTTTAATGCAGGTTCAGCATTAGCCGCTAATGGTTTGGCTGTAAAAGCATTTGTAAACACAAATTTAGCGTCGGCAGTTGCAGCCCTTGCATGGATTATGGTGGATACCATTAAAGGCAAGAAGCCATCAGCTTTGGGTGCTTGCATTGGTGCAGTAGTAGGTTTGGTAGCAATTACTCCAGCAGCTGGTTATGTAAATTATGGGCCAAGTCTTTTCATTGGTTTTGCAGCTGCAATTATTAGTAACTATGCAGTTGTATTGTTCAAAAGAACAGGCATTGATGATACATTGGATGTGTTTCCTTGTCATGGAATTGGTGGTATCACGGGTATGATTTTGACTGCTGTATTTGCAACGGAAGGTGGTAAAGGAATTATCACGGGTGAGTGGAATTTGTTTATGCAACACATGATAGCATTAGGCATAGTTGTACCTTTTGTTTTCATTATGTCTTGGATTGCTTTTAAGGTAACCGCTATAATCACACCGCTACGGGTAGGCGAAGATGAAGAATTAGAAGGTTTAGACATAAGCCAACATGATGAAACTATTTCTATTGAGCCAGCTTCACTTGAGCCGTCTTATTAATATATAAAATATTAAAAATCAATTAATTATAATTTTTATTTAGAATTTCCTTATCGAATTGTCTTATTGTTTTTAGAGAAAATAATAATTTTAAAGTCTGATTTGGTTAGTCAAACATTGGTAAAGGCGGAAAGCACGTTAAGTGACTTTCCGCCTTTTTTTACTTCATCCCTTTCATCCTAATTGCATTTATCCATTCCTTAATGATTCAAAACCTCTTCTACAACAGTTTTCGAGATTTCATTATTATTTGTAACAATCGGATTTTCTGCCTTCGGAATCGTAAAATAAAAAGTTGTGCCGACCCCCTCAGTAGATGACATCCAAATTTTGCCATTTAGGTTAGTCAATATTTTTTTGCACGTAGCCAAACCGATGCCTGTTCCCTCATATTGCGTATGCGAATGTAGGCGGGTAAAAAGATTGAAAACCCTCTCTTGATCTTCTTTTTTTATACCAATACCATTGTCACTTATAGCGAATAAATACTCATTCGGATTCTCCATACAACCAATATCTATCACAGGTTCTACATTGGGTTTTCGGAATTTCAAGGCATTGGCTATCAAATTTTGGAACAATTGCGACATTTCTGTTGCCGAAGCCACAACCGTAGGCATGTTGGAATAGGTAATATGGGCATTGGTTTCTTGAATCAAAACGGTCAAATTTTGCTTGACTTTTTTCATTTTATCATTCAAATCTACTTCAAAAATATCTTTCGTATTTTTGCCCAAAAGTGAGTATTCTAAGAGATTATCAAGCAATTTTTGCATCCTTTTTACGCCATCAGTTATGAAAAACATATACTCGGATGTATTGCTGTCAAGCATGGTTTTTAAACTTCTTTCAACCAATTGGGTGTACATGCCAATCATTCGAAGCGGTTCTTTTAAGTCATGCGAAGCGGCGTAGGCGAAAATTTGCAACTCTTGATTGCTATCGGTGAGTTGCTTCTGAATTTTTTCCAATTCCGTCGCATGTTCCGCAATGGCTTGTTTTTGGGCTATCAATTCTTCATTTTTTTCTTTCAAAATCTTAATCACAAACACTTGATGACTTTCAAATAAAGCCAAATTTGTGAACATGAAAAAGCCAACAGTCAAATAACTAATGAGCGTATCCGTATCACTGCAATTAGAAATATTCATCGCTGGATACAATCTTCCACCAAGATATAGACCCACACATGAAAGGGACGCTACGAAGAACCAAAACGTTGACCAAACGTAGCTTTCAACAAGCACCATCATTAAAATAATGGAATAAAGCCAAGGTATAAAACTTGAATTAAGCCCACCTGTTTTAACCAATATGGGGATTAGAACGGCATACCATAAGACGGTTAAAATATTGCCCGAAAGATTAATGTGTCCTTTGTTTTTGAAAAAAAACAAAGAGCAAATTATTAAAGGAACTGCACATAGAGCGGGTATTAAAGCCACTTTTTCTATCGTTTTTGATAGTAAAAGCAAACTAATCAACGCAATAATGACGAAGAAGTGGGTAAATATCAGAATCGTAGCTTTTCGATGCCGAATGACGGAATGGTGAAAAGACGGATGCAGAAAGTAGGTTAACCTTGTGAATATTTTTTGCATAATTGAGTTAGATTTGGTTTTGTATATGATGTTTGACACAAATTTCATTCCTTAATTATGGTTTTGAAATTTTATCAAACAAATAACGTCCTAATATATTATAAACTTTCCATTGATTCAATCTTTTGATATAATTTTGTTGTATTAAATTAAATTTTTAATTGATTTCTACCCAAAAAATGAATGTAACAATAAAAAGGCTACTATCTTTTTCAAAAAGATAATAGCCTTTAACGTTTTTTTTAAATCTATTCAGCAAGCCAATTATAAAATAAGGCGTTAAACAAAAAATTATATACCCAAATTGGTCTTTATATTTTCTTTAATCAAGACAAATTTTTTGAGAAATAATGGATTATTTAAAAAGGATTTAACGCAGAGTAAAGGAAATAGAAT
>JAYTMW010000397.1:0-2205 GCA_043728105.1 Saprospiraceae bacterium
AGGCGTTAAACAAAAAATAATATGCCCAAATTGGTCTTTATATTTTCTTTAATCAAGACAAATTTTTTGAGAAATAATGGATTATTTAAAAAGGATTTAACGCAGAGTAAAGGAAATAGAATGACTAACTAAGTTGGGTATATTATTTTTTGTTTAACGCCTAACGTCTTTTTCTTCCAATAAAATATAAGGGTTTACCAAATCTGTTTGATGGAAAAGGTGAGGATTAAGATCTTTAAACAATGCGGGTGTTAAACGATTGAGAAATACTGAGGGGTCTTTGGCTGTGGCATCCATTTCTTCCTTGTTCGGAAAAACCACAATGGAACGGACGGAATCAGGCGACTGCAAAGCGGAATAATAGAGTGATTCGATGGCAAAACCCCAAGACTGAATCATAACTTTTTTATCAATGTTTCTATCATCAATCATGAATTTAGTACCCTCCAGTTTTTTGGTTTTTTCAAGCATTTCACCGATGTAATGCACTCTTTTTTGATAAATAAAATGCGTTTGAAAAATGTCGAAAAACCGAAACAAAATAGCTAATCCAACTAAGCACGCAACGAGTTTTACCGAACCATTCGGCATTGAAATAGACGGCATTTTTACCGTTGACAAGGCAGGGATGAACTCCCAAACTAAGGGCAGTATCACAAAAATACTCATCGGTAAATATTGGCTTTCAACGTGAAACCAACTGCCACCGTGCCGATATGAAATGACAATCAATAGCACGTAAGCAATGACACTCGCCCACACGAAAAGGAGTTTTAAAATTTTCTTTGTGAGTAAAAAATATATAGTTAGAGCCATTAAACTAATGGGCAAAAGCGCAAAATCTGACCATAAATTGTCTCTAAAATCTTTAAAACCAGGTACAGTTTCAATATTTGTAATGAAATAAGAAAATGTACCTTCAAAATTGATTCGCCCTTTTGCGCTTGGGTCGTAGCTATTGGGCGTGTAATTTGTATTAATAAAATTTACAATAAAATAGCCTGTCACGGCGGTAAAAATCACTGGAATACTGAGGGGTGGAGTTGGCGGTTGATGGTCTTTTTTTCTTTCAAAAAAGGTCAAGAAAAAGTAGGCTGCGGTGAACAAAAAAGGGAAAACAACCAAAGGATGGAAATAGGCTAAAGTCACCAAAATACTTACTACAATAGGATAATCAAACCACTTAAAAGCTGAGAAACTGCCTCGACGTAGTAACAATGCCCAAAATAGCAAACCCAACGAAATGGCTTGTATTACTTCGTTTTGAACCCAAAAAAAGGTATTATTGACCATAAATACGTTGAAAAGCACAATAGCGAATGCGAGTTCTTTTTGCTTCAAAACGCTGTCGCAGAGCCAAAACATAATCCAATGAACCAAGACAAAAGAGAGTGAATAAGCGGTTAGAATCGTCGTCAAAGAGCCGCCCAAACGATAAGCCGTTAGAGGAAAAATTTGGGTCATGGCAGCCCCAAAACGATGCACTTGAATGGCAAAATCGTTGTGTAGAATGATTAAAAAACTTTGAAACGAAACATCTAAAAAAAGGGTTCTTTCTTTAAAAAAAAAGAATGCAAAGATTGTTAAAACAGCAAAAGTGGCATGCCCAATCCTTGTTGAAATAGCGGTATAAAAATCAGAGTTTATGTTTTTCATTTTAAAAATTAAATAAATAAGTTGAATGATATGATTCAGTTTTGGGTAAAATTAGAATTTTTGAGCTATTAATTTGAATATTAGGGTCAATCCTTCTTTATTAACTCACATTAAATTGAATTCCACTGTTTTGTGCTTTGCACAAAACAGTGGGTAAATACATCAAATTGGAATAACATCTTATCATTACATCTAATTTACAGAAAATCGTTTTGTTGGTGTTACCATTTTTTCAATAATTTCTCGTTACTTTACTTAGAAACTGTTTTAAAGCCTTTTTTGATTTATAATACTCATCTATTTCCATTAGAAAAAACTAATTTTAAGAAAAATATAGCTCGATATTATTTTCAAAATAAGTATTCTCTAATGAAAACAATATGAGCATTCTAAACTGGGTGTAGTTCTCATTTAATGTATTTACTCACTGTTTTATGCTGCGCATAAAAGGCGTATTAAAAAAAAGGACTAAATGGTTTGAACTAATTTTTCCCAATAGAAATTTTGGAAAAATTTCTATGTAACCATCAAAAAATAACATGGTCTAAT
>JAYTMW010000398.1:0-3211 GCA_043728105.1 Saprospiraceae bacterium
GGTCGCATTGTCATCCAATAAGTTGTTGATACCCAAATTGTAACGTCCTTCAAGATACATTTTGCCCAATGACAAACCTGCACCGACGTTAAAACCCCAATCAATGCGTTTTTCAGTATTCGAATCGTTGGAATAATCCACTGTTTTGTTGGATGTTGAGGTGATACCTAAAAACGTTAACTCATTTTTGTACTTGCCATTCAAAGCAATACCGACGTAAGAACCACCCAAGACATAAAAACCGATGCCTTCCCCAGAAGTGTTGCCCAAACCTAATTTCAAAGAAACAGGTACTTCAATGTAGTTGGACGTAAAAGTTGAAATGTACTTGTTGTTTTCATCCGTAATATATTGTGATTTACCGCCTTTTTGGATAAAGACCAATTCAGGTTGAATCGCAACATTGTTGGAGATTTTAAAAGGCATCGCTACTGCAAACTGAAAACCAAAAATGGATTGGTTTTCATAGTCCTTGTAATTTTTTTCGGTTGCATTGGCAGACATACTGGCAATGTTAATACCGCCGCGAATACTGGCTTGCGCTTGAAGGCTTTGTGTTGAAACAAGTGCCATTACGAACATGAGGACTAATACAATTACTTTTTTCATTTTTTCTAGTTTTTAAAATATATAATTTAATAATTTATAATTATCATTAAAAAAACCTTGCCACGCTTTTAGCCCCCTAAGTATGTATTCATTTTGGGGAAAAATGGGGAATTATTTCCCCGGATTGATTATGTAAATACATTCAGCATAAAAAAATCCGCTTTCAATGTAATCATTGAAAACGGACAGCATTATTGAACAAATTACTATAAACCTTTTTAAATAGCCCAGTACTTTGTGCGATTGAGCGTGGTAAACAAGACCAGCAAAGCACAGAGTGTAACGAGCAAGTTCATGGAGAATGACGGTATGGCATCCGCTAAACGAACCATTAATATTCCGCCAAGTGCCCACAAAACAATAATCCCATAAGCGACATTATTTAATTTGACAACACTCCAACAAGCGATGAGCGTTCCGAAAAGCACCATGGTCATTTGCCAAAAACGTGGGTCAAGTCCGAAACCGTTCCACTCTATTTTAGTTAAATAAGCGGCAACATTACTAATCATCGCTATCGAAATCCAACCTAAATACATACCAAATGGGACTTTCAAATATAACCGATACTGAGGGGTCGCTGTTAACTCGAAACTGATGCGGCGGTTAATTTCAACAAGTGTGAATAGGAGACATGCCATAATCAGGGTCGAAAAAAACAACTTATCGTAGTGCCAAGCAAATAGCCATGCGGCGTTAAAAACGCAGGATAATAAAAAAAGAATACCTATTTTTCGTGTGACCATATAGACATTTGGCGCAATATTCTTATAGAAAACGGATTTTAACTGCCAGATGACATACATAAATAGTCCTGAATAAATGACTACCCACACAGAAAAAGTGATGGGTGCGGGCGTAAATAAGTTATTATAATTATTTGATAACTCATTGATTGTCACACCATTGATAAGTCCTATAATTGATCCATAATTGATAAACAGCATACCCATAAAAAAGGCAAGACTTAGTAACATTATAGTTCTTACGATTAATGATTGCGTATTCATAGCTTTAAGTTTTATTGATTAATTTTATCATTTACGTCTTTTAATGTCTGTTTCACATTAGCCGCAAATTCATTCCAACCGTCTTTCATATCATTACCAACTTCTTTTAAACTTTCATTCAGTCGGTCGCGCGTTGCAATCAAGTCTTTCTTTTCTTTTTCCCAAGCCTCTTTTTGTTTTTTAGCGGCTTTATCCATCTTTTTATCGGTTTCTGCTATTTTTGTATTGATTTTTAAGATGGATTGGTTAATGTCTTCTTTGAGTTGGTTGCGGGTTTTATCCATGTCTTCTTTCATGTTATGAGCGGCATGTTGCATGTCTTCTCCCGCTGTTTTAGTTGATTCACCGACTTCTTTACCGAAATCCTTGGCGGCTTCCGCCAAATTTTCCGACTTCTTTTCTAAGTCGCTTTTAGGTGGCTCATTGTTACAAGACACAAGCGTTAGTAAAATGAAAACCGTTGACAGTACTGATGCAAAAAGTATCTTTTTCATAGTTAATTGTTTTTAAAGTTTACTAATTAAAGTTTCTGTTTAATATTGCTAAAAAATTATGCCAGCTCATTTTAGGCGGTTTTGTAGCTAAAATTACCCATAATGGGAAAATCATCCTCTATCTGACCCTATTTTCTATGTATTCTCTGATGTTTCTGATGTTTTATTCGACTTTTGGATTTCTATTTCTCCGTTCACAATTGTTTTTCTTGAAGCGAAGTTGTTGCTTATTTTCACGTTATTGTTTTAAGCAAATATTAAAGCATATTAAAAAAGGTCGTTTTCATAATTTTCGGGTACGTTATTGGTTATTAAAAAGCGATAAATTAACAAATATCATTTCAAATGATGACAACGTCCATTTTAAATGTTGTATTTAAAGCCGAAATTGTCCTATATTTTTTTCACTTTTTCTAAATTCAATAAAAATGAAACAGAATCAAACGCTGCTCTTAATGATTACTTTATCCCTGATGTTTATTTGCAATACCGCTTTCATTATTGCTTCGAAAAGTGATGCAACTATTTCTACAACACCCATAAGTCGTACAGACCCCCCTCAGTATCAATTGAAAAAAATGCCTTTTTTTAAGCAAATTATGCTTAAAATAATGGACAAAAAGCTCAACAAAGCGAAAAAAGACATAAACCCAAACCAATCAGCCAATCGTTCGGTCATTTTGGGTGCTACTTCCTTACTTTCTAATATCGGTATTATACTCTTGTGGCACAGCTCTTCTACCGCCCTCTTACTGCTTGGGCTTCTTTTGCCTACCTTATTGGGTTTACTCTCCATTCTGATATCTATTATGGTCATTTCAAATATCTCGGCAACGAGTCATCAAAAGAAAAGGGCAAAAATGGGCATTCTATTGGGCACTTTGGGTCTCATTACGGGTATTGTACTTTTTGTCGTCGCATTATTGACTGTTGCCGTTACGTAATCGTTTAAAAAAGTAAGCAAGCAGATGAATAAATCGGAGGAACAGAACGACCTTGATGAGACAGCAAAATCAGCTGAAAAAACGTTCGGCGAACTTTCGATGTTCGCCGAACGGGATGCATAATTTACTGCTTCAAATTGATATTCATACCCGG
>JAYTMW010000399.1:0-4934 GCA_043728105.1 Saprospiraceae bacterium
AGATTAACGCTGATTTTTTTCTGTTTTAACTAAAAAATCATGTTTAAATCAAAAGAAATCACTGAAAACCAGTTTAATCAGTATCATCTGTGGTTCTATTTTTTCCATAAGCGGAATTGCTGATTGAAATTAAACTACCTCTTTTTTTAGAGAAAACCAAATTATAAAATACATTAAACTACATTAAAATGAATTGTCCAAAATGCCAAATAGAAATGCTTATCACGGAGAAAAATGAGATAGAAATTGACTATTGCCCAACTTGTTATGGTGTGTGGTTGGATAAGGGAGAATTGGAGAAAATAATTGAAAAAGTAGGTGAGTATTATTCCGATAAAAAGAATTACCAAACCGATTATGAAGACTACAATTACGGTGATCCTGACTATGCGATTCATCATCCGAATAGGGCAAAAAAATCTCTATTGACTCACTTTTTTGATTTTAAATAGAGAAAAATTTAAATCAAGTTTGATTACTTAAACAGAGCTTAAATTTAGAAAAAGAAACGCCCCACAAGTTTTCTTGTGAGGCGTTCGTTTCAATTGAATTCATTATTTTATAAACATCATTGTTTCACAAACTTCAAAACAGTTTGTTCCGCTTGAGCATCTATCAAACGAATAGAATAAACACCTTTTACCAAAGTATGAATATCTAATTCTATTTGATTTCTTTCACCCAATATCTCATATTGTTGATTCAATACTTTTTTACCTGTAATGTCAATTATTTCAATCTGAGCAATGCCTTCGGCTACCCCCTCAGTATTAAAAGTCACTTTGTCAGCTGCTGGGTTAGGGTATGCTTGAGCTGAAGAATTAGAGCTGTTACCCTTGTTGCCGACCAAACTGCCTGGCGGTGGTGGAGGTGGCGCACAATTGCTTTTCAAACTTATTTTGAATGCTTCAGAATAAGAAACAGTTCTTGTTCCTACACACACACCTAATGAAGTACATATTTCACAACGATAGTAAGCGGCTGTTCTAAGACTTGCACCCGAAACTGTGAGCGATGTTAAACCAGTTGAACTTGGTACATCTTTCCAAATTGGGCTATCGGCATAGCTATATTGCCATTTCGTTACCTTACCTGTGTATCCTGATGGGCCAATTATTACCGACGCTGTTGGACAAATAAAAGAACGTGTTATAGACGTATTGGCGGTCAGAGTTACTTTTCCACCTACTGCGGGCAAATCAACGGTGACTGTTACTGGATTAGAATAAGTCAATTCGCAAGGTGCCGTAGCCGTCACTGCTCTATAACAAGTTGTGACTGCTGGAGCCGCTGAAAAATTGGCTGCTGCAGCTGAACCTGCAATATCAACCCAAGGGCCTGTACAATTTTCTTGCTTTTGCCAAGTCGTTATCGTTCCTTTTGCGCCTGTGATTTTCATAGAAGCAGCATCTCCACCACAAAGTGCTATTTGCGTAGGGGTGGTTGCTTTTGCACCTACAATACTCACCAAAGTCGGCTCTGGTAGGGTAGGAGGAGGCATATTCAACTGAAAAATGCCATTTCCATGCGTACCAAGTGCGATGGTGTTATCCGCTGCACGCAAACGCATAGAGCTACACAATGCAAAATTAATTTCATTAGTTCCAACTCTATCCCAAATCGTAGCCGCACCGTTGAGTGCTTGTGTACAGAATAAACCAGTTGAATTTCCCACTAAATAAGTAGTCGTATTGCCAATTTTTGTGATAATAGAAGAACGAGCTGAACCTAAAGCAACTGACCCCGTTGAAGCACCTTCAATAATAGTCCAAGTTGGTACAGGACAGTTAGCATTTAAAGTATGATACACGCTTGGCACACCATAGTTTGCTAAAGTGAACATTACCTCACTATCATTCAACGGATTGACAGTAATGGAAGAGCAAACCGCTCCTAAAGGCGCACCCACTGGAGTAATATCAACCGCTGGAGCCGTCGTAAACGCAGGGTCATTGACTCTATAAATTTTTCCGATGGATGTTCCAATGTAAAGTTTACGGTTTGGATCAGAAGCCGAGTAAGCAGCTCCATCAAAAGCTAAATTACGAGAAACCGCCATGCTGAAAACATTGTTTTGTAATCCCGAAACTGATGTAGGAACACCTGTTGGCAAAACATCCCAACCTGTTGCAGCATTACCAACAGATCCGTTAGTGATATTCTCAGCATTACGTGTGCGGAATATACCGGGGCCACTTGCTAAATAAAGATTTTTGGTGTTATCCGCATCAAGCGTGAGGTAAGTCACGAATAAACTTACAGAACCAGTCGGTCTGATGAACCAACCAGAATTAGGTGCATCAAGACGATAGATATTCCCACTTTGTGTTGTGGCAATGACATTAAAATCAGAGTCACTGTTGTAACTCATGATAGCAGCTCCGCAACCATCACCACCTAAAGCCGAAACGAAATTTGGACTCGTGCTAACTGTTGTGCCATTGTCTTGTGCGCCACCAATGACTCCACTGCCACCCAACTGAGGTGTAATATCAACGTGATAATATTGATAAGTGATGTAATTATTATTAAGTGAAGTCCAAGCAACGGACGGTGCAGTAATATTTGCTTTTTGAATACCACCATCATTACCACTATATGCTGTATTATTATCGCCAGGGGCAAATATAAGCACATGATTATCAGGGTGATGATTCGGATAAAGCGCATATCCAGCGGGTGAATTATAACCACCGATGCGTTTAGTAGTGGTCGTATTTGTAAAACCACTTGTTGAGCGATAAATATTTGTTCCACCTACAAAGACCGTATTTACATCGTCAGGCTTAACCGCTACAAGCAAATCATAACCTTGTTGAACCGCAAATGGGTCATTGCCAGAAGAATAACCAGGCTCGTTTGGCAAATTTGCGGATAAATCTACCCATGTTCCCGTAGTCTGATTCCATTTGAAAAGCTCGGCCTCGGGCACTTGATTGGCAGAAGTATGATTTATACCATTATAATACAAGGCAAAAACAATATTGGGGCTTGATGGAGCATAAGCCAAAACGACACGACCGTAAGCCCCTTGAGCATTCCAGGCAGCTGGAGTAGTTAATGAACCCGTTCCTGCGATGCGTGTCCAAGTACCTGCGGCTCCCGTTGCGGAAGTCCAAACACCGTTGTTCGCATCCGCACCATTGACACCAGCGTAAAGACGACCCGTTGAGGTTGAAATTACGTCTGAAAAACCAGAGTTTAGAGTAGAGCCAATGACAGTTGTCCAAGAAGTACCTCCATTAGTGGAACGCAAAATAAGATTACCCGCTGCTGCATAAACATTACCAGAAGTAGGGTCAATTGCTAAGCGATGAACATAATCAAAAGGATTATCAAAAAATTCTAAAAGTGATTGGGTACTCGCTAAAGCTGTCCAAGTCAAACCATTATCCGTTGATTTCCAAATGCCGTGACCTCTGTATGCAGAACCTACTGAAGCTGAATTCCCAAAGGTCTCACCCGTACCATAATACCAAGTATCTTGAAAACCTGGTCGAGTATCTTGAGCGATAGACGTTACATTGTGAATTTGACCGATGGGTGCTACTCTGCCCCATGAACTACCACCGTCAGTTGAGCGAAACATACCTGAGCTAACACTACCTGCCAACATGATGTTTGCATCTCTAACGTCAAGACCCAAAGCACGAGTTCTACCGCCCAAATTACTTGGACCTCTTTGACCAACGCCAATGCTTGGTGAGCGGGTATTCAAAGAAGATGGGATTTTGAAATCTTTAGCATTTTTAGCGGCTTTTCCTGCCATCAAACCTGCTTCACGAGGGATTTTTCCAGTTGCAGGGTCAACCAACATCATGTATTCGTGCATGTCTCGTTCTATTGACCAATCTGCTTTTTTACCTTCGCCCTCTTTTTCACCTTCACCTTCCTCATCAAAATCAAAACGTTGATGTGGAATTTTAGAGGATGATAAGGTTAAAGCATCTTTTTCTCCCTTCAATACTGAGGGGGCCGTAGATTTTTTAGATAAACTTGATTTGATAGAAGCAACTCCCGATGTAGGTGTGGAGTGAGATGATACTGTTGGCATCTCTTTTTGAGATGTTACTTTTGATATATCATCCTTAACAATGGCTTTTGGCAGGTCGGATTTTCCAGAAAAGAAATAGACCATAGCGCAAGCTGAAACCAAAACAACGGATGCTAAAACCGTAATTTGGCGTTTGAAAGAGTATTTGTTATTCATTTTTAAAATTAGGTTAGTTAATAATAAAATTTAATATTATGGTAATGTTTATATAATTTTCAAAGACAAAAAATGAGGTTAGCTTGCTCGCAGGTGAGCAGCATAAACCAAGCGTGATTACATACAGTTAATTAAATCGGTGTAAAAAAACTATCTGTTTTTGGAAGACAAAAACAGTATTGGACTTAAATGTAAAGGATTAAGGCGTGAAACAAAAAATAATCTACCCAACTTAACCATTCTATTTCCTTTACTCATCGTTAAATCCTTTTTAAATAATCTATTATTTCTCAAAGAATTTGTCTTGATTAAAGAAAATATAATGGCTAATTTGGGTACATTATTTTTTCTTTCACGCCTAAAAAAGTCAACAGATTTGGTTAGTTAATTATTGAAAATGTAAGAAAATGAGAATATGTTTCAACGAAAATTACCAAATCTATGGATAGAATTATATTTTTTTTACGGGTTGCTATCTTTTAATGGTAAATTTGTTAGTTTTAGATTAAGATTTTCAGGCGCAAAAATTTATAAAATTTGGTTTAATAGATAAATAGTAAAATTTATGTCATAAAGATAAGAAACTCTTTTTACTATAAAAAATAATATTGCATAAAAATTTATCAATATATTAAATTATAACTAAAAATGTATTATAAATGGTTCAATTATATAACTTCTGATGGGCGTAGTTCTCTTTTAATGTATTTACTCACTGTTTTAT
>JAYTMW010000400.1:0-11986 GCA_043728105.1 Saprospiraceae bacterium
CATTACAGATGCTTGTTCAGCGAATCCAAAAGTCTGCGTCAATATTCCTTACGATGTGCTTCCAGATTATAACATCTTGCTCAATGGCACAACTTATACAGGAGCATTTGGTGCCTGCAACAACGATACGACTTTTGCATACACTTACTTTACGATTCCAGGACGGGGTGCAACAGGTCCTTACAGTCTCGATTATTGGACGGTTAACGGTACAACACATACCGCAACCACCCTCAATTCGATGGATGATGTCGTCGCCTTGATGAATATTTGGGATCCAACAGGTCACTGGATGCTCAGTTCTTCAACTTTGACCATTTACGGCGGTGACAGGCATAAAACCTATGGTAGTATCAAATTGTCACGTACAATTAACAGTTCATACGGTATCATGGAATTGAATTCCAAAATCATCCCAATGGGTACACTTCTGGACATTCCACGCGGTCATTCCAGAGTCGTCTTCATCAATAAAAATACAGGTTGTGCCGATACATTGACCATCAATGCCGCTTGTGTGACCCCTCAGTATATTGAGTCAACAATCTATGTTGGAGACAAAGACACCTTGTGTATTGCGACTAATGAATTGTTAGGAACTCGTTATCGTTTAACAAAACTACTTCCAAGTACAAATACGTATGTACGTTTTACCGACCTATCAGGGACAACTTGCGCCTCTCGCTTAGGTGTTGCCGTAGGTGTTGAAAAAGCAACTTATGTCATTTCAGATGAGTATGGCATCAACGACACAACTTACGTAACGACTCATGTTTATTCAAGGGCTGTGAAACGTCCAAAAGCCGTTGATGACAATGCTTCGACCATTAAGGCACAACCTGTTTTGATTGATGTATTGTCAAACGATAGCTTGAATGCAAACAGCGGCAAATTGACCATAGTCACCAATCCGAAACATGGTGAGGTGCTTGTAACGTCCGATATGCGCATCATTTACACACCAGATTTGGATTATTGTAACAGCGGACAAGCAGATGTCTTCACTTACGAACTTTGCGACATCGGTGGTTGCGATACAGCAAAAGTTGAAGTGACGGTGAGTTGCGATAAAATTAAGATTTTCAATGCTTTTTCACCAAATAACGACGGTATTAACGATTTCTTCGTCATCGAAGGCATCGAAAAATTCCCGAATAATATCGTCAATGTCTATAACCGTTGGGGCACACAGGTGATGAATACCAAAGGTTATAAAAACGATTGGGATGGTAAATGGAATAACATAAACCTTCCTGACGGCACGTACTTCTACATCTTTGAAGATGGCGAAGGCAACAAAAAAATAGGTTACGTGCAGATACAACGATAACAAATTTATGGGTAAACGTAGAAGGTAGAAAAACGAAGACTCCTACCCCAATGCTCATAAAACAAAGAGATAAAAGATTTAGTGAAATATTTTGTCGAAGCTGTCTTGTCCCTTTTGAAGGTGACAGACAGCTTTTTTTTAAGGGATATTTAAATGCCTTTAGAGACCCCTCAGTATTTTGCAAAAAAAAGAATGTCAAACACCTGTTATCAAGTTTTATTTTGTTTTATCGCCTTCGAGTCGTTCGTTAGGCTTATCATCGTTGTTTAATTTTAAAAAATTTTCAGAAGAAACAATGGGCTTCTTCAACTGACTTTCAAGGCGTTCCCTTGCTTCTCCTGCCATTCGTCCGCCTTTGGTTGCCGCATCATGGCTTTCGTGAAATCCTTTAGCATCGTCCTCCATTGTCACTTGTCTTGTTACTTCTTCACCCAATGCGACAAAAATCAATTCAAGCAAAGTCATATTGTCACGTAGATTTTGCTTTTCAAGCCCTTTCAATTGAGCGTGTTCACTAGGATTCAATCCGAATGTTTGCTTTGCAATAGTAGCCGTTAAAATACTGTATTCCTGACCTTCTTTGACACCCCTGTTTTTCCATTCATCGGTTAAAAGCTTTCGTGCAATAATACTTTTCTCTCTATAACCTATCCAATCATCGGGATAGCCTTTTGCTTTATAAATTTCTCTGGCTCGTTCAAAAGTCAATTCTGGGTTTTCCGTTTCCAGTATGCGTTCTGTACCAACCTGTGCAAGCCACAACTTTAAGGGTTCCGCTTTGGGTGATGGCACCGACATAACAATGCGAAGCGCCCCCTCAGTATTGGCACAGTCAGACGGATAATTTTTACCGTCTTGACCTCTCAATTTCAGCTTTAAACAAATTGGTGAAAGGTGGCTGTCTCTCTTTTTCATATTGTGCCAATACTGACTTGGCTTTTCTGAATCCGTCAAAAAACCAATAACATCAATGACCGAAAAATACCATTCTTCATTGTGCCACACCTTTCTTATCTCTTTTCCCTCTCCGAAGACATCCTTTTGGACAAAGGGGGTTATTTCATTGCTTTTTTCCATTACTGATTTGGCATTTTTTTACATAAAATACATCTTTTTCACACTAAAAAAATACATAAAATGCACAAAAATTGCACATTTTCAATTTCGTTAAAACTAAAATGCACCATGAAAACTCGGCAGAGGTTTATTTCGTCTTGGTTTTCAAAATACTCATTTCAGATTCAAAGGCTGCGAAAATATGCGAAAAAACAGCTTGATTTTGTTCTACAATCGCTTTTATCACAAACTCTCTCAAATACTCATCTTGACGATAATCTTCAACCTCTAAAGGTCTTTCGAACACAGCTTCCAGTTTTTCAATCCGCATTTTACCCTGTGTATTTGTCTTTATTCCCTGTATTGCTTTCTCTAAGACCAATGAATTGCTTGCGACCAATGTCTTTATCCGTTCCCGAATTTGAGCCGCTTTATCCAATTCTAAGCTGTGCAGTTCGGCGACAAATTTTTCTTGGTTTTTCTTTTTGTGAGCCTCTTTAACTTTCTTTTTGTCCTGTTCTTCTTTCTGGTCAGTATAGCCGTTTTTTAAGGCTTGTACAAAATAACCCGATACATTTGTTTTGATGTTCCCAGCCATTTTTGCTCTATGAGTCACTCTGATCGCTTGATTTATCTGCTCTTCTTTGTATTGCTTCACTAAATCCGCAAAAACCATAGGTGTTACCCCCAAATTTTCGACAACTTTGGTATAAAATAAACCGAATAATCTGTCTGGTTCAGTCTGCGGAAACTCAATAACCTCTGTTTTCGGCGGTGCATCATTTTTTACCGCTTCATACTGAGGGGGTGCATTGAATAGGTCAGCTTGCTTTGTTTTGGGTTTATCTTTTCGCAATTTACTAATTTCCTCTTCCCCTTTTTTCTGAAAATGAAAGTACAAACCCACGACTCTCCTACCCTCTTTCAGTTTTTCAACTTCCCCAATATTCAAATCGGTGTATTTATTGATTTCTCTGACAGCAGGTTGGATGACTTTTTGAAAAAAGTTAGGAAAACGCGGGTATTCTTTTTCTAATTCAAACATTCTTTTCATTTCCTCAATCTTGAATGTTCTATTTCCAATAACTTCATATTGTTTTAATAACTCATAAACCCGCGTGGCATACATACCCAATTTGGTAACATTTCTAAGGTCATAAGTCGTGAAACTCTTTTGCAATTGCAGCAATAAGGGCTTCATCTTCTGCTCAATCGTCAGATCAATGTATTCTTGGCTCTCATCCCTACCCTCTTTCCCTTGTGTTGAGTAGTCAATTTCTCTCAAAATATGATACTGTACCTCTCTAGGTTTGCCATCGTCTTCATATCTGACATAAAAACTTTTATTCATCAGCTTCTTAGCGCCTTCTCTTAGAAGGTCATAAGATTGATGCGTCTTTAGGTCAAACATATTGACAATATCTTTGTACCAAATTCTGTAAACACTGAAATCATTGTCTTCTTTGCGGATTTGAGCAAGCACAGATAGGAAAAACCGCGTTTCCCAAACGTCAAACTTGTATCTGGCTTCAATCAGGTCATTTGACTTTCTGATGAGCGTGATGCCTTTATTTTTTCTGGTTTTTATACCTTTTTTCATATTGATTTAAAAGTAAAATAAAGTAACCAAATTGGGATGAAGCATAATTAAATTGGGAAAATCAGACGATTTACCTCTCAAAGGTAACTAAAATGGGATAAGACCGGCTCCTTCACATCTGTTTTTATCCCATTTTAGTTACCCATTAATGATTTTTAAGCATTTTCCTCCCAATTTGGTTACTATTAAATGTACATCCGATCTTCTATCCCAATTTGGTTACCTTTTTGTCCCATTTTAGTTACTTTTCCTCCCAATTTGGTTACTCAAAATCCCAAATTAGTTACCTTTCGTCCCAAATCAGTTGCCTTTAGTGATGCAACTGATTGATAATAAATGAGTTACAGAGGTCTAAAAGCAATAAAAGATCTTAAAAGAATTAAACAACAACAAAAGGGCAGATTTTTTAAATGTTGTTGTATTTTTTTTATTTTTATCTGTTTTTTGTTTTCCTCACCCAAATTGCGCGCGCCCCTCTCCTTTTGTAATTAACCATCAAAATACGGATTAATTGTGTTTTTATTTACGCATTTTCGATGTCATCGTTTATCAGAATCATTAAATAGGCTGTCAGTGTCAAGCCTTTACTTTTACTTTTTCTCTTTATAATATTGTATTTATCTTGAGGAATATTGAGACTGACCCTATGCTTAGTCTCATTGTCAATTTCGCTTGCGTGTTGCTTTTGAGCAATGATATCCGCAGGATCTTTTAAAATTTCCTTTTTTGTGAAACGGTCTTTTGCCATTGTTGTAAAATTTACATAAATAAAGTACAAAAAATATGTAAAAAATGTGTAAAAATTACACATTTTAAGAATTGAAGTTTGATATTATTGTTTCGATTTCATCAGCCAACTTATTGAACTCATCGCTCGCTTTTTTATCTTTTCCTTCCACAACACCGATGCCATCTAAGGCTGTTTCAGCGTAAGATGTCCGATTTGCGAGCCTTGTTTTCAATATGGGAACATCATATTTTTCCAAACCCCGCACTATTTCGCTTGAAATATTCGCTCTATCGTTTATTTTGTTGAGTATGACGAATGATTGTACACTCGACATGTCTAATGCGATCCGATTCTTATTTGTCTCCTCTAAAAGCCCTAAAAACTTCTCATAGGCTCTAAAGTCATACAAACTGGCAGAAACGGGAATTAAAATAATGTCACAGACGACAATTGTTCGACTCGCCAACTCCGAAATTTGAGGCGTGCCATCCAATATCAAGACATCAAATTTCTTTTCCAAGTCATTCAATGTTTTGACCTTGATTTGTTCGGGTTCAATAGCGAATACTTGAATGATGGGTTTATCGTCTTCACGGCAAGTTGACCACTCAACGGACGAGTTTTGTTTTTGGTCGGTATCAATGATACAGACACTTTTTCCACGTAGGGTTAAAGCAACAGCAAGGTTTACAGCAATTGTTGTTTTGCCTACCCCCCCTTTGAGATTTGTTACGGCGATTTTCATAGCAATAAGAGTTTGGTCACAAAAATAGAAATTCTATTTTTAAAAATGCCTTTTGAGTAAAAAATGTACTTTTAAAGTACATTTTTTACTCAAAAATGCGTAAAATAATTACAAAAATTGTGTTTTTAATGTAAAACTGTATTCATTCATGTTTTTAAGTTACAAAAACAGATGAGGTTTTAACCATAAAGACTAAGGCACAAAACCAACCAATTTCTGACGTTGCGTATGAACAGTCAATTCAAAAACATCGGGTCTGGAATAATGCCCAGAAGGGTCAAAATTTTGCCGTTCTTTTCGGACTTCATTCAAATCTATGGTAGCGGTGACAACAATTTCTTTTCCTTCAATGGGCTCAATCATCCAACTGCCATCGGGTGCAGCGATACAAGAGCCACCATTGCTTAGAAATTCTGGGGCATTTTGTCGTATTAAATCAGGGTGTGGCATGTCGTTTTGAATGTCCTTTTTACGCATCAATCCTGAAACAGACAGGACATACATACGGTTTTCAAGGGCAATATGCCTTGTCAAATCAATGGTGTTGCGTACATTTCCGGGCCAAACGGCTACGTGCAGATTTTCACCTTGTGCATATAAGGCGGTTCGGGCAAGTGGCATCCAGTTTTCCCAACAATTTAAACCCCCCACAGTAAAAGATCCCAGTTCATGCACTTTTAAACCGTTGCCATCGCCAAAACTCCATGCCAATCTTTCTTCATAAGTCGGCATCAATTTTCTGTGAATGGATTGTATAATACCTTGATTATCAATGTAAACCAAACTACAATAGACGCTGTGTCCTGCGCGATCAGTCGCTCTTTCGGCGCATCCGATATATACGGCGATGCGGTATTGTTTTGCCAATGCACAAAGGCTATCCAAGTCACCGGCTTCAATATTGACGGCTTGTTTCAAGTAATGCGCAAAAATCTCTTTTTGAAGAGGGGAATTAAAACGCGCACCGTCGGTTAGTTCCAGCCAAAAAGGATAACCCGGCAAAAGGGTTTCGCCAAAGCAAACCAATTGGGCTTTTTGCGTCGCGGCTTCTTGTATGGCTTCTTCAATTTTTTTAAGCGTTGCCTTTTTATTGAGCCAAACAGGGGCTAATTGCGCTATTGCGATGTTTAAGTTGTCTGTCACTTTCAAATTTTAATTGTAAAAAATATTTGCCTAAAAGTAATACCTGCAACGCGTTAATAATAAAGTATTACTGCTTTAAAAACACGGTTTTATGGCTTTTTGAAGAAATGACAGCCGCATCCAATATGGTCATCACGACCATATTTATACTCAAAGAACCTAAATCCTTTTCAGGGTTAATCTTTCCTTTTACAACGCTAGCAAAATAGCTAAAGGCGTCATTATTGGGCGATGTTAAAGGTTTGACTTCCTTTTTTTCTTCGGGTGAATTGCCCATGCGAACACGTATTTGATTGGTTTTGTCAGCAAAAAGGGCACCTTTTACGCCATATATTTCTGCATCCTTTCTGTCGAAAGACCAGTTCCACGATGCTTGAAAAATCGCTTGTGCTTTTGGATATTGGACGATAATCGTCGCCTCGTCATCTACTTTTGGATAGATATCGGGTTTGTTGGTTTGAGCAATGGCGGTTACTGATATGGGTTTTTCGCCTTTCATGAGCCATGTCATAATATCAGCACCGTAACAACCAAAATCCATAATTGCACCGCCGCCATTTTTGATGGGGTCGGTAAGCCAACTTAAAAAAGCTTCAGAACAGCCGATTTCCTTTGGTCCGCGATGTCCGTCGTGAATGACGACTTTTCTGATGTCGCCCAGCACCCCCTCAGTATGAATCATGTCAAATGCCTGATGATGGCTGGCATACCACGTTGTTTCATAATTTGTAATGAGTTGAATACCATATTGTTTTGCCAATTTTTCCATCTTTTGGGCGTGAACCAAGTTGACCGCCAATGGCTTTTCAACCATCACATGAATTTTTTTAGGTGCACATTTTTCAACTGTTTCGAGATGTTCAAATGTACTTCTGAAATCACAGACTGCTTCGGGTTTGGCTTTCTCAATCATGTCTTCAAGACTTGAAAACCACAGACTATCAGGTAATTTTGCTTCTTTCAAATACCGCAAAGCCAATGCTTTATTGGGTTCGGCAAAACCGACCAATATCATGCCTTCATGCTTCGGATTGTTTAAAATGCCCCTCACGTGGTCGTGTGTCATGCCTACGATGCCCATGCGAACGGGCGCATTTTGCGTTGATGCGTTTGCTGTTATAAGCAAACTCATAATGAAGAAACTGAACGTTTTCATAAACTTTGTCATGATTTTAGGCTGATTTAATACATTTGATAATCGTTTTTTAAACAAACCATGTCAGCGCCAACACCCCCAATAAGCCCGTTATTGATACAAGTGTATCCATCACCGACCATGTTTTTATGGTGTCTTTCATGGATAATTGGAAATATTCTCTGAAAAGCCAGAAACCTGTGTCGTTGACATGAGAAAACATCATGCTACCAGCGCCAATGCTCAAAACCATCAAATTGGCATTGACAGACACTGTTGCCATCAAAGGAGCTATAAAGCCTGCCGTTGTAATGCCCGAAACGGTTGATGACCCAACGCAGACGCGGATAATGGCAGCAATGCCCCAACCTAAAACGTAGGGATTCAAATTGGAATGCTGCATATAATCGGCGATGGTTTGCGAAACACCGCCATCCGTGAGTATCTGTTTCAAAGCACCGGCACCCCCAAAGATTAAAAAAAGCGAAGCTACATCTTTAACGGCATCGGTATAATATTGGGTAATTTCTTTATTGCTTTTGCCTCTAAAAACGCCTAATGTTAAGGAGGCAAATAAAACGGCAATCAACAAACCGACATTGGCATCGCCGATAAACAGGAAAAAATCTTTCGAAAAACTACCTTCTGGTAAATAAGGCGTTGCAATAGCACTGATGCCAATCAATAAAATAGGCAATAAAATGGTCAAAATACTGAGGGGGGCAGAAGGCAACTGTTCGGGCGGTAATTGTGGCGCAACGAACGACAAATTGGGTTGTGTATTATACCCTTTTACTGTTGAGCCATAGAGCGCACCTGATATTAAAATAGCGGGAATGGAGATGATAATGCCATAAAACAAGGTCAGACCCATATCCGCATTCAATTGTTTTACTAAAAATAAAGGGGCGGGATGCGGCGGCAAATACCCTTGCGTGACGGTCAAAGATGCCAATAATGGCAAAGAAACATAGACTGCCGATAGGTTGTAGCGGTGCGCCACGGTTATCGCTAAAGGCACGATAAGCATGAAACCGACGGAATAAAACAAAGGCAAACCGACAATAAATCCCGTAATCATAAACGCCCAGCGAATGTGCTTTATGCCCACCAGTTCTATCATTTTCAAGGAAATTTGCTGTGCTGCGCCGCTTACAGCGACCAATTTACCCAGCATCGCACCCAAAGCAATGATAGTTGCAATTGAACCCAACGTGCTGCCGATACCATTTTGAACGGCTTTCGTCAGGGCTTCGGGCTTCATGCCCAAAACCAATCCGATGCCAATAGACACCAACAAAAAAGATAAAAATGTGTGCAATCTGAAATAGGAAATCAGCAGCACAAGGAGCAATATACCGATGACGGTAGTGAGAATTGCCATACACTCAATATTTATTTACTTGTTTAAATTCAAATACGTATTGGATTTAATTTCGGTAGTGTTTTCTTGTTAATGACTGTTGGCTTTTCTTGATTCATTTTTAATTGTTTTAAGTAAAAAAAGGATAAATAAATCACAGTTGTTTTTCGTAGTGTGATAACTTTTATAGCGCATATAAGGTTGCACTCTATTTGTTCGTGTGAAAATACAGCAATTTTTTTCTTTTTACCTTAGATTTTGATGCCCAAAAATACGCTGCAAAATCCGACTTACACGCGATGCAGGTTTTTTTATCATCCCCTTTTACTGAGGGGGTGGTTACAAAGACAAAACATTTTAGATATTTGAGGATTATTCTTATAAAATGCCTTTTTATATCAAAATTAAATCAATCCAAAATGAAAAATTGCTTCTTTGCCCTTGTCTGTTTCTTCTGTTTGACTTGTTTGAAGATGACGGCTCAAGCCGATTATTTTTACCCCAATGCGGGCAATCTTAATCCTAAAATCCCAACGCCCGAGCAGTTTTTGGGCTATCCGATTGGGTCACATCATACCCGTTATGACCGCATAGTGTCTTATTTTCAAGAATTGGATCGGCTTTCCGACCGCATGACGCTTGAAACTATTGGCGAAACATACGAGCATCGCCCTTTGATTGCAGCCATTTTTACATCACCTACAAATCATGGACGTTTGGAGGACATTCGTCAAGCGAATTTGAAACGACGGACAGAAAACGTTGCGGAAAACGTGCCTTTGGTCATTCATTTGGCTTATAATGTGCATGGCAACGAGCCATCAGGTGGCGAAGCTTCGCTTTTGACGGCTTACTATTTGGCAGCTTCTGACAGCCCCGAAACGGTCAAATGGTTAGACAGTATGGTCATTACACTCAATCCTGTTATCAATCCAGATGGTCGTGACAGGCATGCACATTGGGCAAATATGCACAAAGGCGACCCGCTTGTGGCTGACCCAAATGACCGCGAGCACAACGAAGTTTGGCCTGGTGGTCGCACAAATCATTATTGGTTTGACCTCAATCGAGATTGGTTTTTGTTGTCTCATCCTGAAAGCGAGAGCCGCGCCGCTTTTTTTCATCGGTGGCACCCTTATGTGCAAACAGACCATCACGAAATGGGCACAAACTCAACGTTTTACTTCGACCCAGGCAAATACAGTTCAAACAATCCGATTGTTCCCGCTTTGTTGTATGACAAAATATACCCTACGTTTGGCAACTATTTTGCAGAAGCCATGAATAAATTAGGCTCGATGTACTTCACCAAAGAGGCTTTTGATAAATTGTATCCGGGTTATGGCTCGAGTTATATCAATTTTTATGGTGGTGCGGGTTTTCTATTCGAACAAGCGAGCTCTCGTGGTCATTTGCAAGAGACAACGACGATACCCCTCAGTTTTGGGTTCACCATTCGCAATCAGTTTGTCGCAGCATTGACGACGGTTAGAGCTTCTTTGACAGAAAAAGCCAATTTGATACAATTACGCCATGATTTTTATAAAACAGCTTTGAATCAAGCACGAGCGAACCCCATAAAAGCCTACGTTTTTGGCGATGCTAAAGATGTAACACGGACGAATCTGTTTGTCAATTTCTTACTCAAACACCATATTGATTGTTATGCATTGGACAATAACATCACCCAAGACGGCAAAAAATTTGAGAAAGGCACGGCTTACACAGTACCAACCGAGCAGTTGAATTATATCATGGTGCGTTCCATTTTTGAAAAAGGCATTACTTATGCGGATAGTATTTTTTACGATGCCTCCACATGGTCTGTGGTTCATGCCTACAATTTACCTTATGCTGAATTGAAAGTGATGCCATCAAAAGGTCAACAAATCAACGGATTTTTAGTAAAACCAGTAAAAATTATTGAAAAAAGCAACTATGCGTATTTGATTGAATTGACGGATTATAATGCACACAAAGCCTTATATCAATTACAAAAAGGCGGGGCTATCGTTCAAACCAGTTTCAAACCCTTTACGCTAAAAATGGGTAATAGTCAAAGAAGTTTTGATTATGGCACTTTGGTTATTCCTGTCAATTTGCAGAAAATTTCAAGTGATAGTTTATTCAATTTATTAGAAAAAGTGAGCCTTGCAGCGCAAATTGATATGATTCCTATAAACAATGGTTACAGCATTACAGGCATAGATTTAGGCAGCGGCAACATCAAAACGGTCAAAAAACCAGAGGCATTAATGTTGCTTGGAACGGGTGTTTCTGGCTACGAAGCTGGCGAAGTTTGGCATTTGCTCGACCAAAGAATAGGGATGCCGATAACAAAAGTAGAAGTAACCAGTTTGAGCACAATTAATTTGAATCGGTATAACACAATGGTTATGGTCAGTGGTACTTACCGTTTTGATTCTGCTGTTGTTCGTAAAATCAAAGCGTGGGTTCAAAATGGGGGTACTTTGATAACTTTTAAAACGGCTTCGGAATGGGCGATTAAACAAAATTTGATTAAAGAGCAATTGATAACCGACACCACAAAAATCAAAGGCAGAATCAATTACGAAGACGCTGCAGGTTGGGAAGGGGCAAAAGCCATTGGTGGTTCTATTTTTCAGATAGATTTAGACATTACGCACCCCATCGGGTTTGGTTTTTCAGATAGAAAAGTATCCGTTTATCGTAATGGTTCGACGTTCATAAAACCAGGCGAAAAAACCTATAATACGGTCGCACAATACGCTGCTAATCCATTGATTGGCGGTTATTTACATCGAGATGTGGGAAAATACATTGCCAATTCTGCGGCGATATTGGTGTCAGAAGATGGTGCCGGTCGAGTCATCTTATTTGCAGACAATCCCAATTTCCGTGC
>JAYTMW010000401.1:0-1908 GCA_043728105.1 Saprospiraceae bacterium
GCAGGAGCTATTGGGGTTGAATTTGCTTATTTTTACAACAGCATTGGCACAAAAGTGACGCTCGTCGAGTTTATGGATCAAGGGCTTGTGCCACGTGAAGATGAAGATATTTCTAAAGAATTGATGAAGATTTATAAGAAAAAAGGCATCGAAACATTGGCTGGCACTTCCGTTGAAACGGTTGATACATCGGGCAAAACTTGTAAAGTGAGTGTTAAAAATAAAGCAACGGGTGCAACCCAAATCATAGAATGTGATGTCGTTTTATCGGCTACGGGTGTTGCGCCCAACACGGAAAACATCGGGCTTGAAGCGTTGGGCATCAAAACGGATCGTGGTTTTATCATGGTGGACGAAAAATTCCAAACAAATGTGGCTGGAATTTATGCCATTGGCGATGTTTTGCCGACTCAAGCTCTGGCTCACGTAGCAAGTGCGGAGGGCATTACGTGCGTTGAAGGCATTTCAGGGATGCACGTATCAAAAATTGATTACAATAATATTCCTGGCTGCACATATTGTTCGCCCGAAATTGCCTCGGTTGGTTACACTGAAAAAGCGGCAAAGGCAGCGGGTTATGACATTAAGGTAGGCAAATTTCCTTTTACAGCCTCAGGAAAAGCGAAGGCTTCGGGTGCGCCTGAGGGTTTTGTGAAAATTATTTTTGATGCAAAATATGGTGAATGTTTGGGCGCACATTTAATCGGTTACAACGTAACTGAATTGATTGCGGAAATAGTTGTGGCTCGTAAATTGGAGACAACTGGTCACGAAATATTGAAAGCGGTTCATCCGCATCCAACCATCAGTGAGGCAATAATGGAAGCTACAGCGGCGGCTTACGGCGAAGTTATACACATGTAATGTTATGTGTAAAGCGTTGATAATAAATATTTTAGATTAAAATTCTATATTTTTGAAAATAATATTGCGCTTGCTGTCTAATAGGGTAGTAGGCGCAATTTCTTTTGTAGTTTTGTTTTTCCAACTATCAACAGTCTAAAAAAAATAATGGATGAATCATCATAAAATTAAAATAGAAAAGACAGCGCACTACTATACTTTGGGTGAAGTGAATGAAAAAACAAAATACTTGTGGTTCATTACTCACGGCTACGGGCAATTGGCGAGCAATATTATTCGCAAATTTGAAGGCTTCGATTCTGGAGAGCATGTGGTGGTTGCACCAGAGGCTTTAAACCGTTTTTATTGGGATTTGCGTAAAGGCATCGTGGGAGCTTGTTGGATGACGAAGCAAGATAGGTTGGATGAAATTGAGGATTACACCCATTTTTTAAATCATGTTTTCAGCGAATTTACGACTCATTTAACGCCCAATTGTAAGGTGATTTTATTGGGTTTTTCACAAGGTTGTGCCACCCAAATTCGATGGATACTGAGGGGCCTTCCGTATTTTCACCACCTGATAATGTGGGGCGGCATATTGCCCGAAGATATTGATTATCAACCTTTTACACATTATTTAAAAGACAAAAAACTGCATTTTGTGTGCGGAAACGATGATGAATTTCTCAACGAAGAGCGCATCAATTGGAACATAGATTTTGCCCAAAAACAGGGTTTAGATATGCGCTATCATCCCTTCACAGGCAAGCACGAAATTTTGACGGATGTGTTGGCAGAAGTGTTTGAAAATTTGGGTTAAAGGTCAAAAAAATGTGCGTCAAGTTTCAAAACTTGACGCACAGCCTATCGAAAAAAGCTCAAAGTAAAAGCCCCGCAATACGCAATATCAACGACACAATTCAATTATTAATCAATTTTTGAATTTTTGAAACAATTTTAGTGGCTTCTTTTTGCGCCAAATAATTGATAAGCCACGCAGGAATCCAACCATTTGGATCAGTGCGACCGATATATTCCATGATGATTGAGCCATCGGCTTGT
>JAYTMW010000402.1:0-1714 GCA_043728105.1 Saprospiraceae bacterium
TGCCACCACATAATTCTTTTTTTGCGCTCGCCCATGATGCGGTCAAACATATCCGAAGGCACATCCGAAGCGTGATTGTCTAATTTTCCTTTAAAAACATCACTTGTTTGGGTCTCCTCTCGTGACTGCATCATGCTCTCGAATAGGCTTGCGGGTACAGCCGAAGCGTGATTTTCTAAGGCGTTTTTGAAAAAATTGCCGACTAAATTTTCTTCGTGTGCCTTTATAATGCCGTCAAAAACACCTTTTGATACAGGTGATTCAAAATCGTCTAATTTATCTCTAAAAAAATTGGTTGGATTTTCGGCAGGCACAGCCGCTTCTCGCTCGCTCATCAAGCGGTCGAAAATGCTGTCCGAAACGGGTGATTCATGCTCACCGAGTCGGTCTTTGAAAAAATCGTCAAAAGGCGTTTGCTCTTTCATATTGTAATATTTTGTGCTTTCAAAACTTGATTTTGGAGCATCGCCCGTGCTTTTGTCAATTGAGAACGGGAGGTACTTTCTTCGATGTTCAAAGCCTCGCCAATTTCTTTGTGACTATACCCTTCGATGCAATAAAGATTGAAAACCGTGCGGTAGCCATCGGGCAATTTAGCAATAATTTTCAACAATTCTTCTTCGCTCAAATGTGAAAATACGGTGGGGTCAACGCTTGTTTCCAAAACGCCTTCCATGCCGATACCTTCTTTCTGAAAACTGTGTTTTGAGACGTTTTTCAAGGCAGTATTGACCAAAATACGGCGAATCCACCCTTCAAAAGAGCCTTTGCCCTCGAAGCGGTGGATGTTGTCGAATACCTTGATGAATGCGTCTTGCAGCAAATCTTCTGCCTCCATGCGGTGGCGAGAATAGCGCAAACTTACCGTCATCATTTTGCCCGCAAAGCGATTAAACACTTCCCGTTGACAGTGGCGGTCTTCTTTTGTGCAGCCTTCAATGAGTTCTTTTTCCGTCACGTTCTGTTTTTTTACCGTTTTTCAATATAGGTTTCTACGAAGAAAATTGGCTGTCGTTGTGTTGATGCTTTGAGTTTTTAAAACGCTGCTTACGAATTTGAGTAATTTTGGACTACGAATTTTACGAATTTGCGAATTTACGAATTTACGAATTTTGGGCTACGAATTTTACGAATTTACGAATTTACGAATTTTGGGTTTACATTGTGGTTTAAAATGCGTAACCCAAAATTCGTAAATTCGTAAATTCGTATATTCGCAAAATTCGTAGTCCAAAATTATGAACTTTTTTAACACACAAAATATTGCCTTTGAAGCACTTGGCTATCAAATGAGTTGGCTCGAACTGGTGGCAACAGGCTTCGGCTTGCTCGCCGTTTGGTTGAGTGCGAGGGAACACATTGCCAATTGGGGCTTTGGTTTGATAAACGTTTTATTGTCTTTTGTAGTCTTTTATCAATTCGCTTTGTATTCTGATATGCTGTTGCAAATTTATTTTTTCGCAACGGGCGTGTATGGTTGGTGGATGTGGACACGGGTGACGGACACGCAAGAGAGCCTTGTGAAAATCACGTTTTTGAGTCATTCACAACAAATCGCTTTGGGTGCGTCGGTGGTTTTGGGTACATTGCTTTTGGCGCAAGTGATTATGCGTTTGCCCGTTTGGATGCCGCAATATTTCCCCCAACCCGCCTCATTTCCTTACGTTGACACCTTAATAATGGTGATGAGTATTTTTGGTAATTATCTTTTAAC
>JAYTMW010000403.1:0-3128 GCA_043728105.1 Saprospiraceae bacterium
TTCTAATCGAGCGGATAGCCCTTTGCGGCAAGCTAATGATGCCATTTTGATAGATAATAGTCATTTAACGCCTGCCGAACAACTGAAAGTAGTCTTAGAAATGGTCATGGATTTGAAAAAAAATGACCCCCTCAGTATTTGAATGGTTATGAGTTAAAATAGGTGTAATTCCCAATTGATGTATTCACGCACTGTTTTGTGCTTCGCACAAAAGGCGTGCTTAAAAGTTTTTTCTTTCGGATTGAAGTAATTTTATCTTTGAAACCCTACATAATATTTACTCACTGTTTTTGCTGCGCAAAAAGGCGTACAAAACAGAAATATCTACGGATTGGAGCTATTTTTGAGAGAAAAATTTTCAATTTTTCTCTCAAAAATAGCTTCAATCCAAAAAAAATCTTTGAAACCTTTTTTTGCGCAGCAAAAACGAGGCGTGAACATTTTATGTAGGGTTTTAAAATTTTATCAAATAAAAATTTTGAAAAATTTTTATTTGATAAAATTACTTCAATCCATTTAGTCCTTTTTTTAGTACGCATTTTAGCGAAGCTAAAACATTGGGCAAATACATTAAATGGGGACTACACCCGTCAGGAGTTATCAAAAATTACTCAAAAAATGTAACGTAAAACTTAAAAGATTGGAAGGAAATTTTTTAAACAGAATCACATCATCTTTTGAGCTCGATTTGCCGTTGGGTTTAGAAGATATGGCTCAACACATTGAGTTCATAGTGCCACGCATTCAAGCTTGGAGCGAAGACCTTTGGGAAGAAAATTTTTACGTCGGAAAACGGTGGAAAGAAATTAGGGACACTGACACTTATCATGAGCAAGTCCTTCATTTATTTATGCCAGGCGGTGAATACATGGTCTCTTTAGATGGTGATGTGTCTAAAGGTGGTTGGCGATATTTGCAGGAATCTAACACTTTTATAGTAGAATATGGTGGTAAATCTCAACTTTTCGACCTTGTTTTTTTGAATAACGACTTTTTTATTTTGAAAAAACACGGTGATCAAATCCGTAAAGGTAAACTCATGTATTACGTATATGGTAACGAAAGAAGTGTCGGGCAACTTGATTGGCGCAACGCCATGGAAGAACTTTACAATATTTATAGAAAAAATTCTAAGTTCACAATTTACATTTTATTGTTCCTCATTATAATTGGTGGCATTTTATTTTTCACTTTTGCTTAAAAAAAATTACTACCGTAGTACGATTCAATTAACATTCAAATCAATCAAATCCGATTTTTTAATGGCAACCAATGGATTGTTGGCTACGGTTTCAATATTGGGTAATGAAAAAAAGAAGGTAGAGCCCTCATCCAACACCGACTCGGCCCAGATTCGACCGCCTTGTTTTTCAATAATACGCTTACAAATGGCTAAACCCATACCTGTCCCTTTACTTTTCTCAGGATGAAGTCTTTGAAAAATGCCAAAAATTCGGTCAGTATATTGCTCCTCAAAACCAAGTCCATTGTCTTTTACAGAGAACAATACATCATATTGTCGTTTTTCAACCTTAATTTCCACTACTGGGTTACGATTTGGATGCGCATATCTTACGGCATTGCCAATCAGATTTTGAAAAACTTGGGTAATCATTAAACGATTGGCATTTATAAAAGGCATATCATCCGATATAACTTCTGCGTGACCATTTGACAACGTCACAGCCAAATTTTGTAGGGTTTCTGCCAAAACGGCTCTGGTATCAATCTTTTCAACAGGCAAAGCTTTTGCACTCCAACGAGAATATTCGAGCATATCTCTAATGAGCGTACTCATGCGTTTAGCACCGTCGATAACATAAGCAAAATCATTGCCCGCTTGGGCATCTTCAAACCTCGATAAATACCTTTTTTGAATGATTTGACTAAAACTCGTAATCATTCTCAATGGCTCTTGTAAATCGTGAGAAATGACATAGCTAAACTCTTCCAAAGCCTCATTGTGAGCAATAAGTTGTTTAGAGTTTTCTGTAAGTTTTTCATCCACCAATTTCTGGCTTGTAATATTAATAAACATACAAATGGTATAACTCTGATCGCCCATTTTCATCTGAGAAAAAGAGCAACGCATCCAAATATAGTCCCCTTTTTCAGTCTTAATGCGTTGTTCCACATTAGGCGAATCTTCTAAAGAAACCATTTTTTTAAATTCTAAATCTTCAAAAACGTCGTCAGGATGAATGATTCTTTTTATACCCGTCTCAACGAGATACCCCTCAGTATATCCAGTAATTTCTTGGAAATAATTGTTAAATTTGAATGCTTGAAAGTCTTTATCCAATAAAACAATGCCCACAGCGGCATTATCAAAAATGCTACGAAACCAAACCTCACTTTGCCGCAACTCATTTTCTCGCTTAATAATCTTTTGTAAGGCATCTAATTTTATAAAAAACACATAATATCCAATACCGAAAAAAGGGAGAGATATAAAAATTAAAAATTGTTTGGCTTGTGTCTCAATATCACTCGCAAAAATGAGCGCAAGCATATAAGAACAAGTCAGAAGCATAAAATAGAGCAGCATTTTTTTGTCCTTAAACATACCAAAAAGCGCAAAAATAATCATCATTGCGAAAGCCGTTTCCCTAACTTCAAAGTTGTGTAGATAAGCAACAGTAGTCGTCAAAACAGCATAAGCAAGTGAAAATCCATTTCCAATTTCATTGGCCCATATTTTAACCCATTTATATCTGTAAGAAGCTAACAAAAAAGCAATCTGAATAAATATTAAAATGGTTCGAGCAGACACGTGATCAGGAATAACTTGCATAAACAAGACGTTGACTATTGGTACGATTAGAAGTATAATTGTACCTATCAATGTCCCAACTCTAAAATCATACACATCCAAACCCTCCGTATCTTTGTTCATAAGATATGAGAATTTCTCTTGAAGTTCTTTTATAGATTGCTTTATTTTCAAAATTCAGTTTTATAAGATTTATTTAATGGACGCAAAATAACAATCAAAATTCATTTTACAACCAATTTTTTTAATTAAAAAAACAATTAACAAAAGAAATTGAATAACGATCACTAAAAACTCTTAGTAAAATGATTTTAATAAACTCCACCAGTAAGTTGCATTTTGGAAGCCCCAGCGG
>JAYTMW010000404.1:0-4219 GCA_043728105.1 Saprospiraceae bacterium
CTTTTGGTAATATAGCTGCTACTTCCGTTGTTACCATTCGGTATTTCAATGGCTTTCACCAAATTCATGGCAGGAACGATGTAGTTAATGGGATAGCTACTGACCTTTGTTTTTTTGAAAAATTCAAAATTGGTAAATTCAGCTTTTCCGTAAGTTGCCAAGCCGTATTCGACGGTTGACTCTACTTTCATGCCGTTGATTACGCCTGTTAGGAGGCGTTCTTGGGTTTTTGGGAAGAAGTTGTAATATCTTGTATTACCATTAACTGGAAATGGATCCGTTTTATCTCTTTCAACATCCACAATATCTAACTGACCATCTCCATTAAAATCCCCGTGGATAAATTGGTCAGCCAGCAAGCCTTGGGCATAATTGATACCAGAAATTTTCGAATATAACTGGAATGTACTATTATTATTTGTAAACAACCTTATTTCGATTGTACCAGTTGCATCTTTTGTATCTTTGAAAAACATGACATCAGATAAGCCATCACCGTCATAATCATTTACCAATACTCTATCTTTCTTCAAATCAGGATAGTTTCCTGCACCCCAAAACTCAAATCTTAATCCTTGTCTTAATGCAACGCCGTCGGAATAAGATATTCGCCAATATGGATTTTGCGGAAATGGAAATTCATCAAAATCATCATTAGCAAATGAGTGTATTAGAAAATCTGTTTTACCATCACCATTAAAATCCCCAGAATTGATTTGAATAGGATTAGGTAAATTGACCTCTTGATATATTTTTTCTATATATGTTGAATTATTGCTACGCCTAAAAGAGAATAAATCAAATTGTTTTTTGTATGTACTATTAAAAAAAGCATCTTTGGGTTTATTCAACGCCTGAAAAAGTAATTCATTTTTACCATCACCATTAAAATCAACCACGTCAATCATTTGAGATTCAACAATTCTTTTACCCATAGGATAGGTATCAGTAAAATTGACTGTTTCGTTAAAGATTTGCTTACCAGGGTAAGATACTGCACTATAACCTAAATCATAATCACTACTTAGAGTATTGAAAAAATAATCGGTTTTACTATCTCCATCAAAATCGCCAAAATATAGCCATTTCTGATCTCGATAAGCTATCATATTATTGGAAGGTAAAGGGCATGAAATAGTTTCAAATGCAGTGGCATTTGCATTAGGTGATAATATTTCAATTTTTTTAAGTTCTATACCATTCAATGATAATACATCGCCTGTAAATATTAGTGGAATATCTGTTCTACCATCTCCATTAACATCAATGGCTTCAAAATTATTATTTCCATATACCTGATATGTTTGTGCAAATGGTGCCGATGGAATTAGTGGTTTAATAATTTGTTTTACTAATAACTTAGGACCAAACACATTACTGAACTCTTTTGTCGCACCAATTGTCAATACAAACTTACCATTAGCATCTGGTCTTTGAAGATATATCGTGACTTTAAGATAATAACGATTGTCACTTGTTTCTCCTTGAAATATCCCTTTTTGCGCTACTAAAAAATCGGAAATGCCATCTCCATTATAGTCTCCACTAAAAATATCAGAGTAAAAAGCTTGAGTTTTAAAAAAAGTATTTGTTGCTTCAACCAAAGTAATCGGCTCACTTTGAACGCCATACTTAAAAATAGTTGGATTCATACATTTTCCATCACTACCGCACTCTTGAACTCTCTTTAAATATGATTTATCATTTTTTAAACCATAAGTAAAATTGTATTTTCTTACAAGTTTGCTATCCTCTGTTGTAACAACAATATCTGTTAGCAATGAACGAGAACCTACATCTTCACCACATAAATATACTATATTTTTATCCTTCCGAAGTCCATAATTAAATTTTATCTTGTTATAGGGTATTAAATTATTGATACTATTTCCAGTATATTTTACTTCATCTAATAGAACCTCTCTACTAAGTCTTTCTATGCCATTAGTACCACCACTGGCAAACCCTGATCTAACTATTTTATAGACATATTCCATGTAATTGCCATACTGGTCTCTTACTTTATTCAATTGCCATGAAATTACTTTTGTGCCATCAAAACTTAAAAACCTCGAATTTCCCGAATTTCCATACTCATAAATCATCCCATTCTTCATCTCAACAATGAAATATTCAGGACATCCTCCAATATTGCCGTAAGCGGTTACTTTAGCAAAAGTTTCCATTTTAGTGGCGTAAGTTGAAGCCGCCGCACCGTTTGTGCCACTTGTCACCACCAAACGATTGCCATCCAGATTGAAGAAATCTTCATTGGTCAGTTTCACGGGTGATACTTCATTGTCATAAGCAAGGCTTTTACCAGAACGTGTAATCGCCGACAAGCCCGAAAGATTCCAACCCACACCCAATAGCCCATTACCCCCTTGACTGCTGTAGCCAATGCTCAATTGTGGAGCAACACCGTGAGTACCTGGCGGAATTGAAATCGGAATATTATAAGTAGCTGCCCCCGAAGGTGTCACGCTCACATCGCCCACGGTTGCACCCACCGCAAGGTTAACACCCTCCGATTGGGTAAAATTATTATTATCAAAAAGGGATTCATAAATGACATCTTGGGCATTTAGAGAAAGCCATGCTACAAAGAGCAAGCTATATGTTAATAGAATTTTTTTCATTTTAACGCAGATATATTTGTATTTTTTGATTATAAAATGAGTAAGATTATTAGTTATTAGTTATTAGTTATTGGTATTGCGTATTAAGACCGCATAAGACATTGATAACCAATGAGTTATCGAATTTTTGCCTATTGCCCATTACTTATTGTCTATTTACTGAGGGGGTACTATTGAATCAAAAGTTTCCATTGCCCTTTTATTTTTTGAGCATCTCGGCACGTCAGAATGTACATACCCGTAGAAAGATGTGAGACATTGATGGATGTGTTCATACCCGCTGTGGGTTGCTTGTGAAGGTGCTTACCCGCCATGTCAAACACATCAAACGATAACCCCTCAGTATCACCCTCAACGGTCACTTCAAAACGCCCATCACTTGGGTTAGGAAAGACTTTGAGCTTGAAATCGGAGAAGGTAATTTCTTCTTCTTGTTTTGATGCACGAGGCAAAATCACGGTGACGGTTTTTCTTCGGATGCGATTGCCTGTTTCATCGTAGGTGTATTCCACGGCAGGCACGGCTACACCTGTGCCAACCGAAGTAGATAAAATTTCAGCGTCGATTACAACAGATTTGCCTTGCTGTCCGTCATAGAAAACAATAGTAGGCACTAAGGTAATGCCCGTTGGAACACCCGTTTTAGTGCATTTCAACACATTGTTATGGTAGTAATTCAAAGTAGAACCGAGTCTTTCAACTTTGATTTCTGTACCAGCGGCATCACCACCGTTGATCCAATTACCACAACCTGATATACTTGTCCATGAGTTATCACCGTAGTAACTGTGAACTACGCCGCCGTTGTAAGCGGTCATAAAAAAGGCGTTGCCAAACGTTTGATTGTTACCATTTGCTTGGTCTCCAAGACCAAAACCCACCATACAATTACCAACAGCAGCTCTAATTGTAAACTTTACCGAACCGTTGGTGTTGGCGGGTATCGTCTGATTGCCGACAATACAAGGCGATTGTTGCGCATTGGCAGTAAGATTGTAGGAGTTGTTCTGGTTTTGAGATAATAAAATTTTGGGGTTGACTACCCATGAAACGACTGTTTGCGCCTGCACGTACTCTGTTATAAACAGCGCAGCGCACATCAAAAAACTGTAATGAATGGTTTTCATCAGTGAAAATTTAGTTAAAAAATATGATTGAAAAAATTAGAATACGTGTTAAGGCATAGAGATACACCACTAACAAAACGATTAGCAAGCTCAGCAGGAAACACCTTTTTGGGTGCCGACTATGCCATTTTGGCAAATATGGAAACACGAAAATCCCACCTAAGTCTCAAACGAAACAAGGTCGGTTAGCAAGAAATTAAGGAAAATTAGCGCATCGGAAATGCCACGCTCTAAGAGAAAATTATTAGCTTTGCTTTGCTTTGCTTTGCTTTGCTTTGCTTATCAATTGAAGATTCATAAAAAATGTTCTGGTTAAATTTTGAATTATTAGATTGTTTTAAATTGTAAAATCTTGTAACTTGAGAATAAAGAAGTGCTTTAGATGTGATAATAAGCTACCTACCTTGTGGTAGATTTTATAAATTGATTCATTGTTCTATATTGGCAAGCATA
>JAYTMW010000405.1:0-1676 GCA_043728105.1 Saprospiraceae bacterium
CGCTGATAAATGGGCGTATTTCCAACTCACTATCTTGCATAGCTTGGGTGTATTGCTACCACCTATGAGTTGCGCTCTGAGTTCCATGGGCACTAAAATTGACCCGCCCTTTGACCGCTGATATACATGCCGTCTCACTTCTATTTCTCCGTACGGTGTCTGAATCTTTTTTTTTCCTGACCTTTACTCGTATATTTCTCATTTGATACGATAATCGGCGCACCGTCCGTGTCGAAACTTTCAACGCTCAATTGACTCATCTTAAGTCCTAATTCTTTTAGAGCTTGCTCTATTTGTTCTTCTTGAGATAGCATTGTACCTTCAAGTTTAACATTTACGCTCACCGTAATACTGCCATCACGCTCTTTGTTGTACTTCGTTTCCATATCTTAACTTTTTATCAAAGTTATGATTTTTACATCAAATGGGAACTACACCCGTTAAGCATTATCAAAAACAACGGACGACAAGTTTTACTTGAAACGCAACCCGAAAATTTTAATCGAATACTTCATGATTATTCTGATGATAAGAAAGGGTTTATTGTTTGGAAAGGGGTTTTGGAGGCGTTTATGAGTTAAATGTGTCACCTTCATTTAACATAATTGGAATTATAACTTGAATCAGGATTTACTTTCGGTGCTGCCTTCGCATTACAGACCAATCGGTTTAATGTGGCAACAAGTAGAGCTAAACTTTGTACTTTGATAATTACGGATGAAAGCTATATAAATCTAAATCCGTGTTTTGAACTAAGCCGTTTTTGGGGCAGTTTGTAAAAAAATTTAAATTTATTCGCATTAATACGAATCAAAAAACTTTACTATCCGTATTAAAACAAATAAAAACGCATTAAAATGAATTAATGCGCATTAATTCATTTTATTCATATAAATACATGCTAAATACTGAATACTCTAAACAATGTCCCGAATGTAAAAATCATTTTGATGCGCGTAGGCTCAATCAAAAATTTTGTACTGCTGAATGTAAAATTCGATATAACAATCGAACCCTTCGCACTCATTATCATGCTCGAAAACAAGAAGATAGCATTTGTCGGGATGTCAATAATGTCCTTTTCAAAAACCGAAAAATACTGAAACAATTTGAAGGAAAAACCGTAAAATTAGAAGAACTTACTCAACGCGGGTTCGTCTTGAAATTTATCACTCAGTTTGAGCGTAAAAATGATAAAAAAAACATATTCTATTGTTACGACATCGGCTATGAATTTTTTGACACTCAAACACTAACCGTTTTCAAACGCACTTAAAAAAAATCATCATGCAAGAAATTCCATTATTCGACGAATTTGGCTTTAAGCCATCTGTGCCATTAAAAGTTCCCAATTGGGTTTGGATTCTTTTGGCTTTCGTTGTTGGGGGAGCTATTTCTTATTTGGCTTTCAAACCTAAAAAAGAAATAGCGGAAGTAAAAAAATCTCTTGACCCAAATTCAGGGAAAGCAATATCCTAATTCTGAATTTTAAAAATGAACTCCCTGACAGAATATCCTTGTTCTGCATCGGGGCTTTTGTGTTTTTAGTAATTTCAAAATAACAAAACCCCAAGATTACATTAAGAAATTTTTACTTGTAGATAATATGCACTGCATTGCAATCGGCTTTTTCTTTACATTTCTTTATTTTTCTTTATTAAATCTGTTTATTTCTT
>JAYTMW010000406.1:0-9931 GCA_043728105.1 Saprospiraceae bacterium
TAACCCAATAATTAAACTGTTAAAATAAAATAAGTTTTTCCATTAATGCGTTTTAGAATTTCAAAGCAAAGAAAGTATTTCATATACTACTTTTCTTGAAGGCACAATTTATTGATAATCAAGCCATTAGGGAGATTTCAAGTTGATGAGTCCCTAATTCTAAAACAAATTTTTTATGAAAAAACTGATTTACGGCATTGCCACGGCAAGCCTCATTCTGATTGTTAGTTGTCAGAAAACAGAAACACCCGATGAGGTGAAACCGACAGATCCAGCAACTTCTGACACCACCCCTACCACTGGAAGCACTACACCAACCACAACGACTACAACAACTCCAACTACCACTACGACGACCACCACCACCACGACAGGTGATTTTGCGAAAGATATGCTCGCAGCCGTCAACGCCATCAGAATAGCGGGTTGCAATTGTGGCGGTCAACAAATGCCAAAAGTAGCGGCGTTGACGTGGAATACGTTGCTCGAAAAAGCGGCGTTGGGTCATGGAAAAGACATGTTGGCAACGGGTGTTTTCAGCCACACAGGCAGCGGTGGTAGCACTATGTCGAGCCGAGTTACAGCCACGGGTTATGCGTGGTCAGCCCTCGGTGAGAACATTGCTTTTGGCTATAAATCTTCGGCGGAAGTGATGAAAGGTTGGATTGCGAGTTCGGGGCATTGTAAGAATATGATGAGTGCTAATTTTACGCAAATGGGCGCATCGAGAGTGGGAGATTATTGGGTGCAGAATTTTGGAAAACCGAGGTAATTAATTGATTTTCAATTGTTTATAAAAATAAAAAAGCTACTTCGATTGTCTCGAAATAGCTTTTTTTGTGAAAAATACTGAGGGGGTAAGCAATTACTGAATTACAAAATTACCCAATTACAATCCTCTATTACAACTCATAATTCGGAGCCAATTTATTGTTTTCAGAATTATCAACCGCATAAAAATCATTGATAATTTGAACCACTTCATCAATGCTATCGGTAACTGGAATCAAATCCAAATCAACCACGTTGGCATTTTTAGCTTCACCAATCATCACCTTTGTAATCCAATCTTTCAAGCCTGACCAGTATTCCGTACCAACCAAAATGACGGGTACTTTTGTGATTTTTCCTGTCTGAATCAAGGTCAAAACCTCAAATAATTCGTCCATCGTTCCGAAGCCGCCGGGCATAACCACAAACGCCTGTGCGTACTTAACAAACATCACTTTACGAATAAAAAAGTAGCGATGGTCAAGGCTTTTATCCGTGTCAATATAAGGATTGTTGTGTTGCTCAAAAGGCAAACTGATGTTCAAACCCACCGACACACCGCCGTTTTGTTTTGCGCCTTTGTTGCCCGCTTCCATGATGCCGGGCCCTCCGCCCGTGATGATGCCGTAGCCTTCTTCGGTCAATCGGTGCGCAATATCGGTTGCTTTTTGATAATAAGGGTGGTCAGGTTTAGTCCGAGCTGAGCCAAAAATAGAAATACACGGGCCAATATTATTAAGAATTTCAAAGCCATCTACAAATTCAGCCATCAGTTTGAACATCGTCCAAGCGTTTTCGCCCTTCATTTTTGTCCATTGCTTCATGCGGCGTGGCGCAACAGTGCTACCATTACCATTAGGCGTTTTATCGTTTGTCATTACACGGTGATTTTTAATGTGTGAGTAAAAAAATTAAGTCAAGTCCACTAATTGCCCGCACTTTTTGGGCAAAGGGGGACGAAGTTACATTTCATTTACGTTAAAAGCAACCAAATTGTTCAAAAATACTGAGGGACCTCTTTTTCTTCAAATAAAAAAAGCAAGTTACATATCTGAGTGATACGTAACTTGCTTTTTTATTGTAGCTTTATTATATCTTTATTCTGCCTTATAAAATCACGTATTCCCAACTAATCTTAGCCGATTTTTCCAACATTGTTGTTACCGAGCAATATTTTTCCATCGAAAGTTTAATCGCTTGCTCTACTTTTTCAGGCTTCAAATTCCCTTTGAAAATATATTTTAAACGTAAATTGACAAAAGGCGCAGGTGTTGCCCCATCTTCTCTATCGCCTTCCACAACTATCTTCAAATCTTCCACTACTTGACGGGCTTTTTTCAAAATCAACAACACATCTATCGCCGAACAGCTACCCAAACCCATCAAAATCAACTCCATCGGTCGTGCGCCTTGATGCGTGCCACCGACCGCCGCCGCCGCGTCTATGTGTACAGCCACCTTATCCGAACCCGTTGCGGCGAAGTGAAATTCGCCATCCACACGAGACATTTCTATTTGCATTGTCTTTAATGCAATACCCTTTTTTACACTCATTTTTAATTTATATTATTTAAAAAATACCATAATTAGCTAATTGTCAATTATTTATAAAGGTATAACTTTGTGAAAAACAAACACCATGAACAAACTATCCATTTTTGTGCTTTGCCTTGTTGCGTTATTGCCTTTTTGTTTCAACGCCCACGGGCAGGTAATTCGTTGCGAAACAGCGTTTGATGTCAATATTTATAACGGTACACTAAACGGCTTGTTGCCCAATGCCTCACAGGATTCTGTCACAAAAATATTCCCTTGTTTGGCTCAAAATGTGGACAGTACTGAGGGGGCCATTACGTGGGAAAGTGAGGGTGTTTATTTCGATTTTACGAATCAGTACATTGAAATTGATGCAGATTATACGGCTAAAATTTCAGTAGATATTCTGAATAAACACTTTCAATATGCCGTTGCAATTTTAGGAAAACCCTTTATTCGTGACTTGCCTGCCGAAGTTGAGGAGCAAATTGTCTATTATTTTTATCCCACTAATTATGGTTGTATGCGCTTGAATTATGATTTTAACACGGGCGAAGTCATAGCCATAGCCTTCCACGCAAAGCCTATTGATGAGGCATTAAAAGACATTGAACGTGAGGAATATGAGGATGAAGACGTGGATAAATAACTTAAAATCAATGCTTCCCAACACCATTAACTCCATTCGTCAAAACCATTTCCTCCACTTCCAAAGCCTGAAAAATATCTTTTTTTATGTCGTCAATATGCTCCAAACCACACGAAATACGAATCAAACCATCCGTAATATCCACGGCAGCCCGTTCCGCAGGCGTGAGTTTTGAGTGCGTTGTGGAGGCAGGATGTATCGCTATCGAGCGAGTATCACCCAAGTTAGGCGTGTGGCTCAACATTTTGAGATTGTTCAAAAATTTGCGCCCCGCTTCTATACCACCTTTCACCTCAAAACAGACGATGCCGCCGCCCGCCCGCATTTGGCGTTTAGCCAATTCATAATGCGGATGACTTTTCAAAAATGGATATTTGACCCAATTGACTGAGGGGTGTGTCTCCAAAGCCGTTGCCAATGACAAAGCATTTTCGCAATGCCTATCCATCCGAACCGCCAAAGTTTCAAGCGATTTTGAGACCAACCAAGCATTAAAAGGTGATAAAGATGGGCCCGAATGACGTGCAAAGTATCTTATTTCTTTAATCAAATGACTTTTTCCAACAATTGCCCCACTGATTGAACGACCTTGACCTTCTAAAAACTTGGTGGCAGAATACGTAATTAAGTCTGCACCATATTCCATCGGCGTTTGTAAATAAGGCGTGGCGAAACAGTTATCCACGTTCATAATGATGTTGTGTTTTTTGCACAATTTGCCCAACCAAGTCAAATCAATCAAATCCAAACCGGGGTTTGAAGGTGTTTCCACGACTATCATTTTTGTATTCGGTTGAATCAAAGCCTCCCAAGATTCCGTGTTTTTGATGTCCGCATACGTATGTGTGATGCCCCAACGAGGGAAGATTTGCGTCAACAATTGATGCGTCGAACCGAACACCGAGCGACTCGCCAAAATATGGTCACCCGAGCGCAACAGACCCGCAATAGCTGAAAACACAGCACTCATGCCCGATGCGCAGGGAATACCATCGTCCGCCCCGTCCATCAAGCACAATTTTTCGATAAACTCCGACGTATTCGGGTTTGAATACCGTGAATAGATATTGCCTTGCATTTCGTCGGCAAATAACGCACGGGCTTGTTCAGCGTCTTCAAAAGTAAAACTTGAAGTCAAATATATGGGTGTGCTATGTTCACGATTGCCCGATTGTTCGGCTTGGGTGCGGATAGCGTTTGTTTCAAAATTGTCGTAAGGCATTGATAATGAGTGGTTTATGAAAAAATATTTATAAACTAATGGTGCAAATTTAAGTCAAAAACGTATATTAATTGCTTAAAAATAGGAAAGAATACTGAGGGGGTGTTTTAAAAGTGCTTTTTAATTTTTATCTTTGAGAAAAAATCACATTATTAACATAGTAGAATATGACAACATTAACATTGAAGTTTGAGGTTGAAGAACATTGGGTAAATACTTATCGAAAGGCGAAACCTTCTGAAAAATCAAGAATCAAAGCATTAATTCAAGATTTATTTAAACATGCTTTGTTTCAAGATAAAGCAAGGCATGATATGTATTCGGCTTTGGATAAATTGCATGATGAAGCCGAAAGTAATGGTATAAATGATGATATTATCGAAGAATTGTTAGCCGATGAATCATGAAAAGGCTATTTGTATTTGATACTTCTGTTGTTTTACAAGCCATGTTCCTATTCTCACAACGCCCGATTTTTTGACGCATTATTTTTCCTTTCAAGCTATTTGAAAAAGGTGAAAATACTGAGGGGGTGTTTTAAATTGCTTTTTAGTTTTACTTTGAAAAAATGATAATAAATCAAGCCCCTATATCAGATAAAATATTTACAGTTCAAGAATACATTGAATTTGAAGAAACAAGCCCAATACGCCACGAGTTTTACAAAGGGAAATTGTATGCCATGGCGGGTGGGTCATTCAATCATAACCGTATTAAGAGGAGAGTCACTCGCTCATTAGAAGATATTTTTGAATCGCAAGGTTGCAGCGTCTTTGATGACGGTGTAAAATTGCAACTGACTGAGGATGAACGTTATACATATCCTGATATATTTGTTACGTGTGAAAAACTCTCGAACCAAGAACAATATATCGTGCGTCATCCGCAATTGATTGTTGAAGTTTTATCAGAATCAACGGCAGAATATGACCGAACAGATAAATTTAAAGCATATCAGAAAATTGAATCATTCAAATACTATATTCTCATTGATTCCCGACAGATTGCAGTGGAGTTATTTGCTCGTACTGAAAAGAAATCTATTTGGACATATCAAACTTTCAATGATTTGAATGATGTTGTAGCTATTCCCGAATTAGGCATTTCAATATCTTTAAATTCTATTTATAATGCCATTAAATTCTCTCTTCGTGTCTCAAAAGCCAAAAATACTGAGGGGTATGATTTTTTATAAACAATTGATTATCAGCATTTTACAAAGAAATAAAATACAATAGCGGACAGTTTTAATTGCCCGCTATTGTTACATTTACCCTTACGTTTAACCTTCTAATATCTCAAATCTGGAAATCTAAAATCTTATAATTACGGCTGCGGCACGTAACGCAAATACGGTTTTTTAATATCCGCTTCCACGCCATATTTTGCTTTAATATCTTCTGTTGCTACATTCAAAGTCACGATAACATCATCGCCTTTTTGCCAATCGGCGGGAGTCGCTACGCTATGGGCGGCGTTGAGTTGGAGCGAATCCAATACCCGCAAAAGCTCCAAAAAATTACGACCAACAGCCATTGGATAAGTCAAAGTGAGCTTCACTTTTTTATCGGGGCCGATGATAAAAACAGAGCGTACCGTTGCTTTTTCACTCGCATTTGGGTGAATCATATCATATAATTCAGATACGATTTTATTTTCATCGGCGATGATTGGAAAGTTCATAGTCACTTTGTTCACCTCCTCAATGTCTGGAATCCAACGATTGTGAGAAGCCACATCATCCACCGAAACGGCGATAACTTTACAATTACGTTTCTCAAATTCGCCTTTCAAAAGAGCCGTTTTACCCAATTCGGTTGTGCAAACAGGCGTGAAATCGGCAGGGTGCGAAAACAAAATGCCCCACGATGTGCCGAGCCATTCGTGAAAATTGATAGTGCCTTGTGTTGTTGGTATCGTAAAATCTGGTGCGGTGTCGCCTAATCTTAAAGCCATAACTAATTGATTTTTAATGTTTTATGAATAACAACTAATTGTCTTGTTAAAAATATTTTTTAATTATACTAAATCTATCGAATTAGTAAAACAAAGATAATTCAACATCGGCTATTTTCAAAGTTTAATATCAATTTAGTAACAATTTTTATTTTCTAATCTGTATTATCGACAGAGAGGTTCTTATTTTTTACTTCATCCTTAATGCGGTAATTTATCTTGAAAATGACCATAAAACCAAGCCCCAAATAAAGCACTCAAAAGTGTCACCACAATCACGGGAAATCCCGCCCCAATTTGCGCATACAGAGGGCCAGGGCAAGCACCCGTCAAAGCCCAGCCAAAACCGAAGCATAGTCCACCAATATAAACGCCCTTGTGCATGGGTTTTGTGGCGTATTCAATTGCGTCACCTTGTAGGGTTTTTAGTTTTAATTTTTTTAAAATAAGAATAGAAATAGTAGCCACGACTACGGCCGTACCTATCACGCCATACATGTGAAAAGATTGCAATCTGAACATTTCTTGAATCCGAAACCATGAAATAATTTCTGCCTTTACGAACACGATGCCGAAGAACGTTCCTATGACCATATATTTTAAATTGGCTAGAAAACCTTCCTTTTTTGAAGCGGCATTAACGCCCTCCGTTTCAACCAATATTGAATTAAATTTTGTTGATAAATCGCTCATTTTTTTTAATTTATGTAGCTTACGGATTTATCCGAACCCGTCGAAACGGATTCATCCGTTGACATGCACAATTGGGTTTTTAAGTAGAAATACACAATTAGATATTTCAACGGATAAATCCGTTTCGACGGGTTCGGATAAATCCGTAAGCTACGAGTACATCATAATTTCATCAAAAAAGGTAAAACCAACCAAGTAACAGCAAAGCCTCCTGCCATAAAACAAATGGTAGCAATCAAAGAAGGCAATTGAAAATTAGACAATCCCGAAATGGAATGTCCCGATGTGCAGCCGCCCGCATAACGTGTTCCGAAGCCCACTAAAAAGCCGCCAACGACAATAAAAACAAATCCTTTCAACGTAAAAAGGCTCGCAAAACTGAACAAATCTGTCGGCATCAAACCATCATAATTTTGAATACCCAGAGCCATTAAATCCGCTTTTGTGGCAGTGGCAATGACGATTGGATTTGGGTCTGCCAAGATAGTTGTAGCAATAATACCACCTAAAATAACGCCTCCCGCAAAGAAAAAAGACCATATTTCACGCTTCCAATCATAGTTGAAATATGCTTTTTTTGAGGGCAAAAGTGCTGCACACGCATGACGCAGCGTGGAGGAAATGCCAAATTGTTTGTTGCCAATAAGCAATAAAGCGGGGACGGTTAAGCCAATTAAAATACCCGCAATATACCACGGCATGGGTTGTTGTAAAGAGTCCATATTTTCGTTTTTTTAATAGAGTGTCAAACCAAAAAATTAGCTGGTTTTCTCACCTTTCTTTTCATAAATTTTTCCAATAAATCAAGCATTTGGTCAAACTCAATAAGGAAGCCATCGTGACCAAATTTTGAATGTATGAGCTTCAATTTTGCGTGGGGAATGTGCGCCGCAATTTGGGCTTGTTCTTCCAACGGAAAAAGTATATCTGTTTGAATACCAACGATTAATGTATTAGATTTTATTTTACTAAGAGCCTTGTGTATGCCCCCACGATCACGACCAACGTTGTGCGAATCCATGGTTTTAGAAATCGAAATATAGGATAAAGCGTTGAATCTTTTTCTTAATTTATAGGCTTGATACCGTTGATAATTTTGCACTTTAAAAACGTCAATTCTATCCTCATCATCCACCTGTGCGATGTTATAACCTTCATAACTTCGGTAGCTCAACATGCCAATTGCACGAGCCGCTTCCATGCCTTTTGCACCCGCTTTGAGGAGGTCATCACGGGTGGCGTGGGCTAAATTTTCGGCTGATACTGAGGGGTCGGCTTCGATAGCCATGCGTTGCGTTTCGTTGAGCGCAACTGCCCACGGAGTCATTTTCACACCACACGCAATGACCGCAATATTCTCAAAAAAATTAGGTTGCATAATCGCCCATTCTAACACTTGTTGACCACCCATAGAGCCACCAATGCCCATCGTAACTCGTTGAATATCAAGGTGTTGTGCCAATCTGATGAATCCATTAACCACATCTCGAACCGTAATAGTTGGGAAAGAACGACCATAACATAAGCCCGTTTTTGGGTCAATACTGAGGGGGGATGTCGAACCATAATGCGAGCCAATCATGTTGCCGCAGACGATAAAATGTTCCGTAGGGTCAAAGAATTTACCTTCTCCAATCATGCCGTTCCACCAATCGGCGGCATCCGAATTGCCCGTCAAGGCATGGAAAACCCACACCACGTTGTCCTTCGCAGCGTTGAGCGTGCCGTAGGTGTGATAGGCAATTTCTACTTCCGCAAGCACCTCGCCACACTCCAACGGGAAGGGTGTTTTGTCGTGAAATATTTTCACATTTTGCACTATTGTAGTGTCTGTTTCCGTCATAAAATTTACCCCCTCAGTATTGATTCGATTTTTTTAATATTTTTCTCGTTTTTAACTCATTTATAGGTCATTCAATGTGAGTGTTTGACCAAATAATTCGTGCAATTTTTGTTGTAATACTTTTTTATCAATAAATTTTGTTGTGTAATCAGCCACGAGCGTAGGTGATAAGTTTCTACTCATAGCATATTCCACTATTTCATCGTCTTTTGATTTGCACAATAAAACACCGATAGAAGGATTTTCGTGTTCTTTTTTCACATCTCTATCTAAGGCTTCAAGATAAAAATTCAACTTTCCAACATATTCAGGTTTAAAATCATCTATTTTTAATTCAAAAGGCACTAAACACGAGAGTTCTCTATGAAAAAACAATAAATCAATGTAAAAATCCTTATTGCCTACCTGAACCCGATATTCTTCGCCCATGAAAACAAAATCATTGCCTAATTCTAAAATGAAATTTTTTAATTGTTCCAATAAGGCTTTTTTTAATTCTTTTTCACTGAAATTATCTTTCAAATTCAAAAATTCAAATGTATAAGTGTCTTTAAATATATTCGTTACGTCTTGCGGTAATTCTCTCAGCACTGCCGAGAGTTTTTGATTAGCCAAAATTGTTCTCTCAAAATAGGCACTGTCTAAATTCCTTTCTAACTCTCGTGAAGAAAGCTTTTCTTGAATAACAAGATTTAGATAGAATAAACATTCTTCCTCTGATTTGGTCTTTGAAAATATCAATACATTATTTGTCCAACTTAGTTTTGCCGCTAATATTTGCAAATCAGTATTCAACTTATATGAGTCATAAAACTGCTTCATCCGCCAAAGATTTTTATCCGAAAAACCTTTGGTATTGGGCACATTTTCAGCAACATAAATCGCCAAATCCTTAACAATGGATTTCCCCCATGCGTTAGATTCAACTTTTAGACTTATATGTTTTCCAATTTGCCAATACAGGTTTATTAATGCTGTATTAACATTTTGAAGTACATTTTGCCTTGTTTCACGAATTAATATCGCAATTTCATTAAAATCTTCTATCCGTTCAATCATTATTACTTGAATTGGAATTTATCGAATGAGAGGTTGTACAAAGAAGTTATTGGTTATTTGTAAAATAAAAAATAACCAATAACTCAATAAATAATGACTAATTCAACACCGCTTGCACCTCCGCTACTTTCGCAAAAGCCTGTTCAAAATCAGCCTTGATGTCGTCAATATGCTCGATACCCACGCTCACCCGAAGGAGGTT
>JAYTMW010000407.1:0-3988 GCA_043728105.1 Saprospiraceae bacterium
AAAAAAATACCGATCTATTGGTTTAGAAATCAACTTTCAAATCTGTAAAATAGCTTAGACCAAAATCGTTTGCATCAATTCAGTAAAATCATCAGATGGTCTCGGCATATCATTGTTCGGAACAGTGGAAACCATTGAAAGGCTCACCAACTTGTTGTCTTTTAACTTTAATTCAATCGAAATTTGAGCAAATTCGCTGCCACCCTCCGACAAAGGTTTAAGGTTATGGCGGTGTATTGTTTCATCCCAATAGCCTCTACCAAATAAGCGGGTGTCGGATAATGAAGCACGATAGTTCGCATCTTGCAAACAATCTTTTAAATAATTGAAAAAATGATGCACTGATTTGTCCGAAAAACGGGTCAAAGCGGGGTGCATTCTAAATCCTTTTGTGGTTGAAGTGCCAAAGAAATCTATGCCATCGTGCGTTTCTCCCGGTGCGCTTTGATGAGCCATAAATTGATCACGTACCCAATTAATCATTGTCTTTTGGGTATTCGATTGCTTCCACTTGTCATAATCAGTAATTTCCTCATTAGACATTTCTAAAGCCTGTGCAAGCTTGGGTTTTGATGCGATAAGTTCGGGATTACGCTCAAATTTGTTTCTGAAGTGTGTAAAGATGTCAGCCATGTAAACTACACAAGATTTTGATGCTGTTGACAGCGATGAAAAAAACGAAGTTCAAGAATAAGTTATAGGATATATAAAAACTTTTTTTTCTAACTAATACGTCCATATAAAGACGCTATTGTAAATTTTATTCATTTGGCTGAATACTCGGAGAAATATGCAAATGGTGATTATTTTTAATTTCACATCAAAGAAATATATAATTCCTCATACTTGCACTTATGTTAAAGTTTCGTTAACATCTTTAACGTATCGTTTGAATATTCCTCTTTATTCGTTTTGCGAAGGTCTAAAAAAAAATGTAATAAATAACATTTTTTTGTTATGTATTAATACTATTTATCTTTATAAAGTATTGATAATCAAATTCTTAGCCAAAATTGGAAAAATTATTAAACATTTTTATTTATTAAATATTTTAATACTTTATACCAAATATAGGGTAGAACCTCAAAAAGGCTTGAAAAGGCTCGAAATGAGGGCAAAAACCTTTATTTTTCGTTTCATCACATTAAATTTAATATGAATTTATTTTTTGAAAATTTTTCATTTTTTTTGAAAAAATGTAATATGTCGCCCTTTTTTTGTCCTAAAAGAGCCTTTCCTAAAATATAAATTGATTGAGATATTGTTAATTTTACCTTCTTTTGGAGAGTCTAATTTTTATAGAATTTTTATTTTGGGTCAAAAAAGTATTTTAAGGCTTCAAAAATGGAAAAATACTGAGGGGGGTAACTTCGGTATTGAAACACGAATGACACAAATAAAAAACGAGTAGTACGAATAGTATATCCAAATTGGAAAAATTCGTTTTTATATTCGTTTCATTCGTGTAAAAACTAAAGCCTATTATTCACTTAACATTATTTATTAAATTATAAATGATTGAATTTAAAAGAGTTGTATTAGAAAATGGTTTGCGTGTGCTCGTGCATGAGGACAATAGCACACCCGTGGTAGCCGTGAATTTGCTCTACGATGTAGGTAGCCGAGATGAAAATCCTGAGCGGACGGGTTTTGCGCATTTGTTTGAGCATCTGATGTTTTCGGGTTCAAAAAATGCGAAAGAGTTTGATTCCTTCATTCAGCAAGCGGGTGGCGAGAGCAATGCTTTTACCAACACCGATATGACAAATTTCTACGCAACCGTTCCTGCCGAAAATCTTGAGACCTTATTATGGTTAGAAAGCGATCGTATGTTGGCTCTCAATATAAACAACAAAGCATTGAACACGCAACGCAAAGTGGTTGTCGAAGAATTTAAAGAAACCACCCTCGACGAACCTTATGGCGACGTGTGGCATCATCTGAGTGATATGGTGTATAAAAAACACCCGTATCGTTGGCCTGTCATCGGTCTCGAACCTCGGCACATTGAAGAAGCGACTCTGACCGACGTTAAGGATTTTTATAAAAAACACTATACGCCCAACAATGCAATTATTGTTGTGACTGGAAATTTAGAAAAAGCTGGAAATACTGAGGGGGTCATCCGTAAAGTAACAAAATGGTTTGGTGACATTCCAAAAGGGGATGTGCCTTCTCGCAACTTACCGAAAGAGCCGCAACAAAAGAAAACCATTAGAAAAATAGTGGAGGCGAATGTGCCTGTCGAGGCTCTTTACCTCGCTTTTCGTTCGCCCGATAGATTCGATAAAGATTATTATGCCACCGATTTATTGACCGATATTTTGTCAAGTGGTTCGTCCTCTCGTTTTTATCGTCGGCTTTTGAAGGAAAAAAGGCTTTTTTCTGAAATTGATTGCTACCTCACGGGCAGCATTGACCCCGGCATTATCCTCATTGAAGGCAAAAATACTGAGGGGGTCACTTTGGAAGCGGCAGAAGAAGCCATTTGGGCTGAGTTAGAAACGTTGAAACATGAATTGGTTTCTGAAACAGAATTGCAAAAATTGAAAAATAAAATCGAAAGTCAACAAGCCTTTGGTGACGCAGGGGCATTGAATAAAGCCATGAATTTAGCTTATTTTGAACTCATTGGCAATGCCAATTTGATCAATGAAGAAGCTGAAAAATACAATGTCATTACGGTTGAAGACATTCAAAAAGCGGCGCAAAAAATGTTTAGAAAAGAAAACTCTTCTGTATTAATTTATAAACCAAAGAAATAATTAACAAATAAATAAGTCATTTTTTTTGAAACACATAGGCACATAGGACACATAGAACTATGTATATTTGCTTGATTTTCAATTAGTTATGAAAAATATTTCTAAAACTTATGTGTCCTATGTGCCTATGTGTTTCAAAAAAAAATCTATATCCAATAAAATTTGTGTTTACTAAAACACTGTTAATCCTTAAACATCGGCGGATGTTTTTCGTCAAAATCCGTAGCTTCTTGAAAAGATTTTGCCACGCTCAAAATAGTTGCTTCATCAAAATAATTTCCTAAAAAACTAATCGTAGTAGGGCGACCATTGCTACTGAAACCATTTGGCACAACCACCACAGGATGCCCTGTCAAGTTGGTTATTTGCAGTTGATTTAAACCAAAATTAGTGGTAACAATCACATCATATTGTTGTATCAACGCATGGATTTCCTCAATCATTTTCGACCTCAAACGATTGGCATTTATGTATTCAACGGCAGGTAGAAAACGTGCGGCACGGAAAAGGTTGGGCCACGAAAATTTGTTTTGCATAGTCAATTCATCATCGAGATTCGTGCGGGTGAGTTCATCGAAAGCGGCGGCACATTCACCCATCAAAATGATGTCAATGATGCGAGACGGAACGGTGGTTTTGAACGACATGGGTGTCAATTTTGCACCCAATTTTTCGAGCGTTTCAAGCGTCCGCCATTCATTGCGGTTTTTATTTAATGTATCAAAAATTTCTTTAGGATAACCTATTTTTAGCTTAGAAATATCTCTTTTTTCAAACGAAAAAGGCATATTTTTTACTGTTTTGTCCATGCCGTCCGTGCCTTTGATGGCATCCAAAACAATGGCTGCATCCTCCGCAGAACGCACAATGGGGCCTAATTTATCCAAGCTCCAACACAAGGTCATTGCCCCAAAACGACTCACACGCCCGAAGGTGGGGCGCAAGCCCGTAGCTCCACATTCCGTGGAAGGGGAGACGATTGAACCCAAAGTTTCAGACCCAATAGCAAACGGTACTAACCCCGCCACAACCGACGAAGCCGACCCTGCCGATGAACCACTTGACCCACGTTGTAAGTCCCATGGATTGCGGGTTTTTCCACCATGCCAAACGTCGCCCATTGCCAAAGAACCCAACGATAATTTGACAACCAACACCGCACCTGCCGCTTCTAATTTGGAAACAACTGTTGCCGTTTGGTCAATCGTTTGATTTTTATAAGG
>JAYTMW010000408.1:0-1567 GCA_043728105.1 Saprospiraceae bacterium
AATTCTAAGAAAATCAGTGTAAATCAGTCAAATCAGTAATATCTGTGGTTTATAATTTAAAACAAAAACTTTGTAATATTTCAAATCTTCATCGGCCTCGTTTTTATAACTAACATCCTCTGAAAAGCCTACTTTTTTTAACAATTTAATTGATTTAAGATTGTTTTCCTTTGGAAAAGCTAAAAATTTTAATAACCCTAAATGCTTAAACCCAAATTCAATTACGCTCAAAATAGCCTCCTTCATGATTCCTTTTCCATGATAAAATGGCAGTAATTCATATCCGATTTCCGCCGTTTTCTTGTCTGCCGAAAAATTCCAAAAGCCAATAGCCCCAATCAACAATTCCTCCTCCTTTTGCGTTATAATCCAATAGTAATTTGTTTTTTCGATGACACCCCTCAGTATTTTTTGAATAAAAAGTTGAGAATCATTTAAGGTTGTAACTTTAGGTCTATCGAGGTATTTATTGACTTCATTATCTGAGCGTAAAATGGTCAATGATTCAGCATCATCTTGCGAAATACATCTTAAAATCAGTCGTTCAGTTGTTAAAATTGGAAATATATTTTCTGTCATTTGAAATATTTAATTTAGACTTATTTTTTCGTACGAAGATAAAAATAAAAAAAAATAGCAACCTACATTTATCTTAGTGCTTTCTTAAATAAAGATTTTTTTACAGCTATTAAATTTTCAAAGAAACAAGCCCATAAACCTACAAAATTAAATAATCTTGTTCAAAATTATGCAACCAAAAATCATTGTATTCTTCTTTTTTTTATTTGCAACCTCAACTCAAGCACAGCACAAAAACATTGTTGTTGACAACAGTGGTAGTGCTGATGAGCCAAGCATTTGCCTCGACCCTAAAAACCCAGCTCGCATGGTGGCTGGCACCAACATTTCCAATATTTATTACTCTTCCGACACGGGTAAAACGTGGACTAAAAAAATCCAACAATCCACTTATGGTGTTTACGGCGACCCCGTAATAGCGTGTGATGCCAATGGGTCTTTTTTTCATTTACATTTATCAAACCCACCTGATGGTAGTTGGATTGACCGCATTGTGTGTCAAAAATCGGATGATGGTGGCAAAACGTGGAACAACGGCTCATTTATGGGTCTCAACGGTACAAAAAATCAAGATAAACATTGGGTTTCCATTGATAAAAAAACAAATATCATTTATTGCACTTGGACGCAATTTGACAAATATGAGAGCAAAATCCCATCCGATAGCACGCACATTATGTTTTCAAAATCAACGGACGGTGGCAGCACTTGGGCGGCGGCAAAACGCATCAATACTTATGGCGGAGATTGTCTCGACGATGACAAAACCGTGGAAGGTGCTGTGCCTGCGGTGGGTGCGAATGGTGAAGTGTTTGTAGCTTGGGCGGGTCCCAAAGGATTGAGTTTCAATCGTTCTTTGGATGGTGGTGAAACGTGGTTGCCCATTGAAAAGAAAATTACGGATATTGGAGGTGGATGGAGTTATAATGTGTCAGGCATTTTTAGGTGTAATGGTTTACCGATTACGGTTTGTGACACGAGCAATGGG
>JAYTMW010000409.1:0-2953 GCA_043728105.1 Saprospiraceae bacterium
ACCAGCTCGTGGAGAAAAACATCGGAAAAGGGGCAAGTGGCAAATACCTCCAAAGCATTGATTATGACTACAACACAAGAGGTTGGTTAACAGCCATAAACAGTGCCTTTGCAAGTTCATCATTAGATTTGCCGCTTATAAATAATACCGACAACTATAATTCTTATTTGTCATTGGTAAATGGTCTTCAAACACCTCTTGCAAACTCTGGTGAGCAGAATCCTGATTTATTTACGGAAAAAATAAGATATACAGACCCTGTTTATACAAATCCTGGTACAGGCCCAATACAATACAATGGCAATATTAGTCAATTAGAAACGCAAGTAGCGGGACGAGAAGCACAAGCCTATTCGTTCAAATACGATGATTTGGATAGATTAACAGAAGCCACATACACTGATGTACACTCCGCTGGATGGAACACAAGAGGATGGTCTTCTCAAACTTCAACCGATAATAAATACCGTGAAGCGGTAACCTATGACAAACGTGGGAATATCCAAACCATGATTAGAAATGGTTTGCAAGGGAGTTATGTGTCTAATTTAATAGTGAGTTACTTTGCACAAACCGATAATTTGAGTTACAGCTATGACCCAAACAATCCAAATAGATTGACAAAGGTTAGCGAATCAAGTAATTTAACAAGAGGTTTTGTATCAGCCAATAACGGTGTCGCTACGCATTATACTTATGATATGAATGGCAATTTGCTAACAGATGCCAATAAAAATATTACGGCAATTGAGTATAATTATCTAAATTTGCCACAAGTCATTACTTTTTCGGGCAATCGGATAATTCAATTTGTTTATGATGCAAGTGGTGCTAAATTACGCAAGATTACAAACAATAATGGTACGATTACAACGTATGATTATGTAGGAGGTGTTGAATACAAAAACAACACCCTCGAAAGAATCGCTAATACTGAGGGGTCAATAGTCAACAACGGTAGCGGCGGTTACGAGTACGAATATGTATTACGAGACCATTTAGGTAACTCACGAGTAACATTCAATGGCAATGCAGACGGCACTGTTACTGTCAATAATATCAAACAGATTAATCATTATTATCCGTTTGGTATGAATACAGAAGGGAACTGGAACGGTGCGAATGGGAAGAATAAATATCAATACAACGGCAAAGAACTGAATGATGATTTTGGCTTGGGGTGGAATGACTATGGCGCACGGTTTTATGATGCAGCGGTGGGGCGTTGGAACACCGTTGACCCACTAAGCGAGAAAATGCGCCGTCATTCACCTTATAATTATGCGTTTGATAATCCGATTCGCTTTGTTGACCCTGATGGGATGCAAGGTACAGATGTTATAGTAAAAGATAAAAAGCAACAAGCTACAATTCAAAGTCATATAAATGAAGTATCTAAAAAGCAATATAAATTTGATGAAAGTGGGAAACTAAAAGAGGATAAAAAGGCAAAATTAAATGACAAAGGATCCGCAACCTATTCATCAACATTAGATAAGGCAATAGCCAGTAGTAAAACGATTACGCTTCAAATAGGACAAACTTATGCAGGAAGGAAAGGTGAAACTAAATCAGTAGATGCAGATGCTGGTGGAGGTGTCACTGTTACGCCAGGGAAAGCGCCAGCTGCGGCTTTTGCTGATCAACGTTCTCGAGTAGCAGGAGACCCTGTGGTCACAATATCTGGTAATGCTAATTATAATATTCCAGGACAAAATGGCTTACCTGTACCAGACGGGCCTGCATTGATTTTAATGCATGAAATAGTAGGGCATGCTTATCCTATAATATCTGGTTCAACAAATGGTAATGCGGTTACTAATGAAAACGTAATTCGTAGTGAAATAAAATATCCATTACGTCAAGCAGAACCCAATCATACGGAAAGTAATTTTGGAAAAAATCAAGATCAAGATCAAAATTAATAGAAATGAAATATAATTATTATTTTTTAAGTTTATTTGCAGTATTATATTTGATTTGTGCCTGTAAAACAGAAACTCATCAAAGTGCGGTTGCCACAGTATCTGTTGTGTGTCTTAAAGAACAGGATACTCTTAATATTAAGATAACCAATCATACAGGCAAAATAATACACATTCCGAAAGAATATGAAGGTTGTTTTACTGAAAATAGCGACACCTTATATTTAGAAACTGTGGATAAAGTTGAGTTTGGTACAGACTATTATTATCGTTATAATAATATTTTTCCTTTTGAATTTTTCACAACGAAAAAAATAGCGGGTTATGTACCTGATTCAGTTGAAAAACACGTAAATCAAATTTATTTTTTTAATCAGTTCCGATTGCAGCCAATATTGCCGCTTTCCCCCGATTCATCTTTCACAATGCGGTTACAATTTAACGTACCTAAATATCCAAATATAATAAGGGTCGTATATTATTATAAACCTTTTTTGAATAGAGAGCGTTTAGAAAAATTTGATTATTTATTGGGCGATTTTTTAAAATTCGATAGCCTTAATGCAAATCATGTTATCGCTCCTATTTATATACGATATCGTTGATATGATCCCCGAGACATCGGGGAGCGGCTGAATCTAAGACCCCGCTGGCACGGTATATGATTTTTAGATTTACAACAAATTTTAAACCAAAGAACGAGGTTGCTCCCCCGCTGGTACGGGTTATGATTTTTAGATTTACAACGAATCTTAAATCAAAGAACGGGGTTGCTCGTAAGGGTTCTGTGAACCCTTATGTAGTATTCTGTAAGTCTGTGACTTGAAAAAGGTTTTATAACTACTTGATTTTCAAATAGTTAAACACAACACCCTCTCAATATTTAGCTGTAAAAGCCAAAATACTGAGGGGGTATTTTTATTTTTAGTCATCAATACAATGAAAAATTGACGTATGACAAACGTGGAAATATCTTAACTTTGCAACGCAATGGATTGAATGGTGGCACGTTTACGACGGGGCAAGGC
>JAYTMW010000410.1:0-2668 GCA_043728105.1 Saprospiraceae bacterium
GATTTGTTTTATACAAAAATGAAATTCGTAAATTCGTAAATTGGGATAATTCGTAGCGCAAAAACTACTCTTTCATTTTATCCAATTTACGAATTTACGAATTTTGGATTTGTTTTATACAAAAATGAAATTCGTAAATTCGTAAATTGGGATAATTCGTAGCGCAAAAACTACTCCTTCATTTTATCCAAAAGCGTTTTAAAAACCCCTAATTTATCAATTATTAAAAGTAAAATAAACACGCAAATCAAGGCAAATGCTGCTCCAACCATCAGCATCAAGTAATATTTTACCGTCCACTCAAAAGCCACTTTGAGTCGGTAAAACAGCGAAATTTCCCTCGCCCCTTGCCCTTCAATGAGCGAAAAACGGACGGTACAAAATTCATTTTCTTCATCAAAATTGCCTAATTGTACGCCTAATTCTTGCATTTTGCCTTCAATTTCAAGTATTTTATCGTGCAAACCCACATAATCTGAAATATTGCCGCCCCGTTGTTTGAGTTCATTGAGGCTCGCCAATGTTTTTTCAAGGCTCAATTTTTTGGCATTCAATTCACGGTATTCATTGGTTTTGTCGGTCTTAGAAATAGATAGCGATTTAATAGCCCCGATGCTTTGAAGGTCAAGATAAAACGTATCAAATTTTTCGGGTTGAATGCCAATAATCAAATCCAACTTACGGTCGCCTTTTTTGCCATTGCTGTTTTCGTATTGAATGACGGCATTGTAGCTTTTGACCTTACCCCTCAGTATTTTTTCGTCATTGTCAAAATTGCTGGATTTGGCGTTCAAGTTAGCCGTTTTTTCAAATTTTTGAGTCGAAGCTGCTTGCGGGTTAGGCAGGTTTTGCGGTGCTGCGATGATACTTTTTGAAAACTTTTCAGAGGCATAATTTTTTCTTAAATTTTCGATTTGAGAAAAATTATTATCACTCAAAAACCCACCTTCGCCGCTTGTGGTGGTGTTCACATATCCATACATTAAACGAAGTAGAAACAGTGCCGCAAAAGCGACAATTGCCCAACGAGATATTTTCCAAAACCGACCTTTTGTGTTGATTTTCATGGTTTTATATGTTTGGTTAATTTACTATGTGTGCCAAATTAGATATGCTAAGTTAGATATTTTTTTTTAGGAAAATAAGAAAGAGGTACTGTATGGAAGTACGGAGTGCCGTATAGAAGTAATGAGTAATGTGTAATGAGTAATGTGTTTTGTGTTTTGTCATTCAGAGAATCTCTCTTGTGCTTTTTGATTTTCCCAAATGACAAAAGCACAAGAGAGATTCCGAATGACAAAATTCATTACCCATTCGGCGGTTAAAACCGCCGCTACATTACGTCAAAACAGCTTTCCGCCGCACATAATCCTTCGGTAATTGCTTCAAAAGTCTATCTCTAAAACGATGATAATGCACACTCACGGTATGTCGAGCCGTCTTAATTTGGTCGAGGTCGGGGTGTTTGAGTTCGTGTTCGATGAGCTGTTTGATGTTGGCAGGGCGTTTCCATTTACCAACAATTTCACGAGCCATGATTTTAGACTGTAATTCAGAGCCGGGCCAGATGCAACCAAGCGGTTGAAACAGTCCGATGAAGTAAAGATTGTCCACAGTCGGGTGCATCATGCGCAACCAAAGCGGCACATCCCCCTCCGTATAATCAATAAATTTTTTGTCAAAAAAAGGATGGCTGATGATGTAGCCCGTGCAAGCCACAATCGTATCATACTCACCCACCGAGCCATCTTTGAAAACCACCTTTTGTCCGTCAAGCCTTTCAATATCTGGACGAGGCTTTATTTTTCCGTGACGAATGGTAAAAAATAAATCCTCATTAATGGTCGGGTGATGCGAGCCAAAAGCCTGTTCGGGCTTCGGCAAACCATACATTTCGTTTGAACCATTCCGTATTTTCAGACTCAAAGCAATCATTTTTTTCCACAACCAAAGCGGTAAAAAATTCAATTTTTCACCAATAATATCGGCAGGTTTACCCATCATAAATTTGGGTGCAATCCAATAACCACGCCGCCAACTGATGTCCACGCTCCTTGCTACTCGGCTCGACTCAACCGCCACATCACACGCCGAATTGCCGCCACCGATAACCAAAACCCGCTTATCTTTAAACATCGAAAAGCGTTTTACACTGTGCGAATGGATGAAATCGCCGTCAAATTGCCCAGAATACTGAGGGGCCCTCGGCAACCAATGATGCCCATTGCAAACAGCCAAAGCGTCAAAAATATGGGTCGTTTCGATGCCCTTTTGGGCAGTCGTTACTTGCCACTTTTTATCATCCAGCAACGTGCAATTTTTAACCAAAGTTTGGAATTGTATGTGTGGATAGAGTCCAAAATGCCGTGCATAATTTTGAAAATACTCCGCTAAATTCCTGTGCGACGGGTAATCGGGATACTCGTCAGGCATCGGAAAATCATCGTATTGCGACAACAGTTTCGATGAAATAATGTGCGTGGTTTCAAAAACCGATGAGTGTCCTTCCTCTTCCGAAAAGACCCAATTGCCGCCCACTTCTTTACCATAATCAAAAATGGTAACGTCCAAACCTTCGTCCAAAAGGTTTTTAGCGGCGGTTATGCCTGATGGCCCTGCCCCTATAACACAAATTTTCTTCATGCGTAAAATATTGATTTTGAGTATT
>JAYTMW010000411.1:0-5269 GCA_043728105.1 Saprospiraceae bacterium
GACTCTTTTGCTAATAGATGCAAAAACCTTTTTGTAAACAGTTCTTCACTCGTAAAATCATCATTACCGATACCTTCAAAACTCGTTTTGAATACAAAATAATCTTCTCTTTGTCTCAACGTTTCAGTTAAAGTGAAAAGTGCAGTTGTCTTCCCATATTGACGAGGGCGATTGATAATGAAATACGCTTCATTATCTATCAATTTTAAAATCGCCTGCATTTTGACCGACACATCCGCCATGTAATGTTTTTCGGGTAAACAAGTACCTGTTATATTAAAAAATTTTGACATAGCTAATATTTAAGTTTTTATCAAGGGCAAAGTTACACATTTTATCCTTTTTTCTGAATTTCTCTCCATCCACGAATAAAAGTTGAGCAAGGATTAAGTCGAAGGGGCCCCTCAGTATTTTTACGTTTTTTTATCAAATAAAAAAGAGGTATAACTCCGTAAAGTTACACCTCTTATATTTTATAGATTCAGTGAAAAGTATTTAACATTGTTACGTAACTCAGTCTCAATAATCAATACTATTGACTCAATACTATTTTTTACTTTTTCTTAGTACCACCCGCAGCAGCTTTTGCTTCAGCAGCAGCAGCAGAACGCAATGCACGAGGAATTTCAATCAATACCACTGGCACGGCTGGTGGCATCATCATTTCGATACCTGCAACAGGATCAATTTCACGTACACGAGCTGTTTGACCCAATTCAAGTTTAGAAATATCCAAGAATAATTCATCCACCAAAACTTCTGGCATACATTTCACCTTCACTTTACGAACACTTTGAATCAACTTACCACCCGCTTTTACACCTGGGGAAGTACCTCTTAAAGTCAAAGGAATACTTACTTTGATGGGTGTGTTAGGCGTAAGTCTCAAAAAGTCAATGTGCATGATTTGCTCAGTGGCAGGATGAAATTGTACTTCCTTTAAAATTGCCTTAGTCGTTGTGCCGCCAACGGTTAATTCAGCAGCCTTGAAATCAGGCGTATAAATAAGGTGGCGTACCTCGCTCCACGTAGTCGTGAAGTGGACATTTTCATTACCACCGTAAAGAACGCACGGGATTGTTTCGCTTTTGCGGTTCGCTTTTGTAGCCACTTTGCCCAAGCCTTCACGTACTATTCCGTTTACTTTTACTACTTCCATTGTATTTTTTATTATAAAATCCCTGAAAATTGTTAGAAAAAAAATATCTTCCCTGAAAAGACGCGCAAAGATATACTTTTTGCGTTAATAATAAAAGTGTTTTTAAAAAATTAATAAAATAGAACATTTAGTGACACAAACCATTGATTTATTCGTTTAATAAGTGTATATTGATTGTTTTTGAAGTATTTTACAAAATTTATCATCTGTCAAATACCTATAATATCATATCAAATTTGCCTAAAAGTTTATTACTAATAAAATAAATACTTAAAATACTTTAAATTTGGGAACTAATTTGGCGTTCTATTTGTACTTATACTGACAGCATATTTTTCACAGTTTTGTAAAATTTTTATAAAGTTCTTATAAAATTTTGAAAAGTGGCTAAATGAAAACATGTAACTTTTTTCCAATTTTAATGTAAAATCTTATAATTATAATCACAAACTATTAAATAAAACTTCAGCTATGCGTCAGCTAAAAATAACAAACAAAATAACAAGCAGAGAAAGTCTCGCATTGGACAAATATCTCAACGATATTGGAAAAATCTCATTGCTTTCTGCCGATGAAGAGGCCGAATTAGCCCGCCGCATCAGAGCAGGAGACGAGAAGGCTTTGGAACGTTTGACGGAAGCCAATCTTCGTTTTGTCGTTTCGGTTTCAAAACAGTATCAAAATCAAGGTTTGACTTTGAGCGACCTTATTAATGAGGGCAACGTTGGTTTAATGAAAGCGGCTCGCCGTTTCGATGAAACCAAAGGCTTTAAGTTCATTTCTTACGCTGTTTGGTGGATTCGTCAATCTATCCTTCAATCTATCGTGGATCACAGCCGTATTGTGCGCTTGCCTTTGAACAAGGTGGGATCATATAATAAGGTGAATGAAAAATTTATCTCTTTTGTTCAAGAGTTTGAGCGAGAGCCAACAAATGAAGAATTGGGCGAAATTTTGGAAATGACTCCGAAGGAAGTTGCAAACATGTTGCGCTCAAACACCCGTCATTTATCCATGGATTCTCCAATCGGTGGCGAAGATAGTGATGCAACGATGTTGGACGTTTTCGTGAGCATGGACGATAGACAACCTGACACCGAACTTTTGGACGAGTCCATGAGAGAGGAAGTGCAGCAAGGTCTGGCTATTTTGTCGGAGCGTGAAAAAGAAGTTATTTCAGCTTACTACGGTTTGAACGAATTTAAAGCTTTGACCTTAGAAGAAATTGGTGAGGCTTTTGGTTTGACCCGTGAACGGGTTCGTCAAATAAAAGAAAGAGCGATTCGTCGCCTTCGGAAATCATATAACAGTACCGAGATGAAATCTTATCTCTAAACTATCATCACGGAAAAGGCGTGGGCTTGAAAAAGCTCACGCCTTTCTTTTTTGGTATCAGAATGAAAAGAATTTTTAAGAATTAATAGAATTGATTTGTAACGAGTAAAAATAAGTTGGTGTAGTTAATCCAATGAGTTTTAACTCATTGAAAACCACATACAATGGGTTGAAACCCATTGGAATTATGACCATGTTATTTTACTCATTACTTTGCAAATCCAAATATGGGAAAATACTGAGGGGGTCATTTATTATTTCTTAAAATTTAAAAAGAAATGAAATATATAAAATTTTTGCACTATCCTTGCGTCTCAATAAGAGATTTTGAATATTAAAAAAATAAGCTGATATTTGACATTAATTAGCAACACATAGTAAACGTGTCATGTGGAAATTTAGGTTTTATGACAAAATGTCTTGTTTTAAATAATAATCGTGTTGTGGCATTATTTTTTCGTTAAGAATAATAACCCTTATTCTTATTTTTACGTTTATATAAAAGATGAGTATTTAGTAACAAGTATTTAGTATTTAGACTTGACATTACTTTTACCATTTTACGTATTTTAACAAACCAAAGTACCCCCTCAGTATTTGAAGTATTTTTATCAAAAGAGAAACGTTCTTGTGACAAAACATTGAAAACCAAATACCTAAAATTTTGTTCAATAAGAATTATAAATCTGAATACGCATAAAGCAAGATGAACAGTAAAAAATTTTCTCCTCGTGTCAAGCAAATTCTGGCGAACAGCCGCAACGAAGCCGTAAGACTTGGACATGATTACATCGGCGCAGAGCATTTGTTGCTCGGCTTGATGATGGATAGAGAAAGCCTGCCTATTCGGGTTTTATCCTCCCTTGATGTTGATGTTGAGGAGCTTCGCCAACGTGTTGAAGAAAATATTCAACGATACAGTGGCCCAAGTTCGCACCTCAACGTTGGTAACATTAATTTGAATAGTCAAGCTGAAAAGGTTTTAAAATATACCGTTTTGGAAGCCCGTGATTCTAAGAATGAAGAAGCGCAGCCCGAGCATTTAATGCTGTCGCTTTTAAAACAAAAGGAAAACGTGGCAACCCGAATACTAAATCAATTTTACGTGGACTACGAAACATTCAAAACCGAACTCGATTATGTTCGCCAAGAACAGAGTTACGGCACACCCGAGATTTTCAATCAAGCACCAAGCGGTGACGCTGATGAGCAATACGAAGACGACGATGCCCGCAGCTATCAGCGCAAGGGCAATTCAAAAAGTCGCACTCCCGTCTTAGATAATTTCGGACGTGATGTGACCAAACTCGCCGAAGAAGGAAAACTTGACCCCATTATCGGTCGTGAAGTCGAAATCGAGCGAGTGAGCCAAATTTTGAGCCGTCGCAAGAAAAACAACCCCATTTTGATTGGCGAACCTGGCGTTGGTAAAACAGCCATCGTTGAAGGTTTGGCTCTTAGAATCATTCAGAAAAAAGTGAGTCGCACCTTGTTTAATAAACGTGTGGTGATGCTTGATTTGGCGGCTTTGGTGGCTGGTACAAAATACCGTGGTCAGTTTGAGGAGCGCATGAAGGCCATTATGAATGAGTTGGAAAAAAGCCGTGATGTCATTCTTTTCATTGACGAAATCCATACAATTGTGGGTGCAGGTGGTGCAACAGGCTCTTTGGATGCCTCAAACATCTTCAAACCCGCTTTGGCACGTGGCGAATTACAATGTATCGGTGCTTCTACGCTTGATGAATATCGTCAATATATTGAGAAAGACGGCGCACTCGACCGTCGTTTCCAAAAGGTAATGGTTGAGCCACCGAGCATTGATGATACGATTCATATTTTGAGTAATATTCAAAATAAATATGAAGAATTCCACAATGTTGAATATTCTTTGGAGGCCGTAAAAGCATGTGTAATGTTGTCTGAACGCTACATTACCGACCGTTTTTTACCTGATAAAGCCATTGACGTAATGGACGAAGTGGGCGCACGTGTTCACTTAAAAAATATCCACGTTCCGAAGCATATTGAGGAGCTTGAAAAACGCATTGAAGATTTGAAAGACGAGAAAAACTCGGCTGTTAAAAATCAACAATACGAAAAAGCGGCTGATTTGCGAGACATGGAAACCAAGTTGAGCCGTCAGTTGGAACAAGAGAAAATGCAATGGGATGAGGAATCAAAAACCAAGCGTTATCCAGTTACCGAAGACGATATTGCGGAAGTTGTGGCGATGATGACGGGTATTCCAGTCAGAAAAGTGGGCACAACGGAGTCAAACAAATTAGTAACAATGGGTACCGACCTCAACAACGTTGTCATCGGTCAAGACCAAGCGATTGTAAAAATCACGAAAGCGATTCAACGCAATCGGGTGGGTTTGAAAGACCCGTCTAAGCCAATTGGTTCGTTCATTTTCTTAGGACCAACAGGTGTGGGTAAAACGGAATTGGCGAAAGCCCTTGCCCGTTACATGTTCGACACCGAAGACGCTTTGATACGGATTGACATGTCGGAATACATGGAAAAATTCAGTATCAGCCGTTTGATTGGTGCGCCTCCGGGCTACGTGGGTTATGAAGAAGGTGGACAATTGACGGAAAAAGTACGCCGCAAACCATACAGTGTGGTGCTTTTGGACGAAATCGAAAAAGCGCATCCTGATGTGTATAATATTTTGCTACAAGTTTTAGATGACGGTCAATTGACAGACGGTTTGGGTCGTAGAGTGGATTTCAAAAACACACTCATTATTATGACATCAAACATTGGTGT
>JAYTMW010000412.1:0-5391 GCA_043728105.1 Saprospiraceae bacterium
CTTCCATAAATGCTAAAATGCTTTTGCTTTTGGATAAATTGAAAGCGATTTATGCTCTGTAGCGGCTGATTTTTCTGCCTCAATTCTGCATATACTTGTCTGAAGTATATGAAAAAATGAACCAAATATGCCGAATTGCCCATTTATCTACTACTAAAATCATAACTCATTGATTATCAATTGTTTAAAATCTTCGGCAGATGAATCCGCCGCTACATCACATGAAAAAGCCCTCATTTATTTCCTTTCTTTTTTTATACACATATATATGTGTAAATGCGCAAGCACTCACACGCATCAACGTTGATTTTTTGAATGGTACAACCGTTTTGAAAATGGCTTCGGCAGGTGGTTTGAACGCCCCACAATTTAATACTGTTGACATAAACGCAGACGGCAAACAAGACCTTTTTGTTTTTGATAGATCGGGCAATGTAGCTTTGCCTTTCATCAACAACGGAACAGCGAATACGGTGGATTATCGTTTTGCACCTGAGTTTATACCCAATTTTCCAACCTTAAATGATTGGGCTTTGTTCCGAGATTATAATGGTGATGGCGTGGCTGATATTTTCACTTATAGCGATAGGGGTGGAGGAATTCGGATTTTTAAAGGTAAGGTTGTGAATCAAAAAATTCAATTTGATAGATTGCAACTTGGCACAAATGGCAATATTTTAAATTACCCATTGTCCAATGGTTTTAAAGTAAATTTATATGTGAATAATGTAGATATTCCTGCCATTGATGACATTGACGGCGACGGAGATTTGGATGTTTTAGCGTTTGAAGTGGGCGGTGGACATGTTTATTGGTATAAAAATTTATCCGTTGAACGCAACTTTAAAAGAGATAGTTTGATTTATGAATTGGCGGATGATTGTTGGGGAAAATTTTATGACAATGGTTTTCAGCCGAGTGTGAAATTAGGAACTGAAACTGCTTGTGCGACGAGTTTGAAAGGCGATAACGGAATCGGCATTCCGATTATTAGGCATCCTGGAGCAACCCTCGCTACTTATGACAAAGACAATGATGGCGACAAAGATTTACTAATTGGTAGCATTTCTTATTCAAATTTGACTGGTTTGACCAATTCGGGCACAAAACAACAGGCTTTTATGAGCGCACAAGACAACCGTTTTCCTTCAAATACTGAGGGGGTCAACTTGTCGGTGTTTGCTGCGCCTTTTTTTAACGATGTGGACAATGATGGCAAAATTGACTTGCAAGTTGCGCCCAATTCGACCCTTTTTGTCGAAAATTTGAACTGTTCTTGGTTCTATAAAAACACGGGAACGAACCAAATACCTAATTTTGTTTTGCAGCAAAAAGATTTTTTGAATAAAGATATGATTGATTTGGGCAGCGGCTCAAACCCGACTTTTGTGGACGTGAATGGAGACGGTTTGTTGGATTTAATTGTGGGTAATTACTCCTTTTTTATGGAAAACAATGCCCGTGATGCTCGTCTTTTTTACTATCAAAACATTGGAACAGCCGCCTCTCCAAAGTATAGATTAGAAAATGATAATTGGCTCAATTTTAAGCAATATGTGAGCATTGATGTGGTGGGTTTTGCGCCTACTTTTGGTGATATGGACAACGATGGCGACCTTGATTTGTTGGTAGGAGAAGATAGTGGTACGCTGTTTTATGGTGAGAACAAAGCGGGTGCGGGTAAGCCCCTCAGTATTTTGAGCATCACGCCCGTTTGGAAAGGGATGAAAGGTGGTTCAGCCTGTCATCCAACGCTTGTTGACTTGAATCGAGATGGTTTGATGGACATCGTGACTGGAACACGAAACGGTGTTTTGCTTTATTTTCAAAATAAAGGCACAAGCACTGTACCCGATTTTAACGCTACGCCCATGGACTCTAAATTAGGTAAATTTATCATTGGTGAATTGGGTTCCCCAACGGCTTATGCTACGCCAAGTTTTGTGGATTTTAATGGAAAATATAACCTTTTTATTGGTTCAGAAAAAGGGCAAATTTGGCATTTTGACAGCATCGAAAATAGACTGAACGATACTTTTCGTTTGAGGGATAGAGACTTTGGTTTGCTGCGTGAAGGCGGTTATTCAACACCTATTTTTAGAAATATTAATGGTGATGGCAAGTTGGAAATGGTGGTCGGAAATTATCGGGGTGGTTTATCTTTCTTTAAAACTTATTTTAATTCGGATGGCACTACACCGACGCAAGATGTTGACAATCAATTGGTTACGAATATTTATCCTAATCCTTTTCAACAAAATTTGAACATAGAAATACAGGGGAATAATAATTTTAACAAACCTTTTAGATTACAACTTTTCAATATGTTAGGACAAGTTGTAAAAACTCAAAAAATTGATACCCCTCAGTATTTTTGGGATTTAAAAGACGTAAATCAAGGTTTTTATTTGTTGAAAATAGAAGGGGATAATTTTCATAAAATTGTTAAAGTTTTGAAGCAATAACCGAGTCAACGTGTGCCATTAAATCAGGAAAAAAACTTAAAAATTCAGCGTCGAAAGCGGGCATAAATTCTTTTAAATGTTTGGCTGCATTTCCAAAATTGCCCGGAAAAGCGGCGGCTTTTTCGATGCGTTTAAAGGCTTCATGCAGCCCTTCTAAGGTCGTGTAGCGCATCAACCAATCATCCGAAATCATGCGATTTATATTTTTACGTAAATTAGGCGGCAGTTCCTCATGCCTTTCCCGCATCAATTCATAGATATTTTGAGTAAAAACGGTCAAAGATACTGAGGGGTCGGGTTGAAACTTACCCCAATTTTTTCCCAATAAAAAATCGTAATAAACATCCACAATCACGGGCGAATATTTGTGGTGAAAAGGGTGCAAGCGGCGGGTACTTTCCTTCACTTTTGGGTGCGTGTCGGTAAAAGAATCTATCTCTCGATGGAGCATAATGCCTTGGCGCACTCCCTCAGTATATTGCGGCAATTCTTTGTTCGTGATGAAGTCCGCCACGAAATTGCCGACGGCTAAATCATCATTGTTTTTGGATAGAAAAAAATGCGCTAAATGGTTCATTTTTACTTGAGTTATGAGTTATGAGGACAGTGTATTTACTCACTGTTTTGTGCTGCGCACAAAAGGCATGCTTGGAAGTTTTTTCTTTCGGGTTAATCTAATTTTTTCAAATAGAAATTTTTAAAAATTTCTATTTGAAAAAATTAGATCAACCCATTTAGTCCTTTTAATGTACCTCATTAGTGAAGTTAAAACGTTAATTGAACTGTCGTGTATGTTTAAAATTCACACTAAAACATAATGGGATGAAATTTCCATTGTCCTTGAGAATTATATTCCAAGGTTGGGGCTGGAATTTTGATAAAATTTAGCGTTCCCAAAAGACTTTTCAAGAACTTATTTTTTGTTTTTATTTTTGTTAAATCAACATCAAACGAGAGAAAATATTGGCGGTAGCGGGTCGGAAATCCTGCGGGATTGCCGTAAGCACCAAAAACATTTTCAGCACTATGCCCAAAAGCGATGTTGAGCCACGATGGAAAATTACTGTTTTTCATAAAACTGCGTGGGTTGGCTGAAAGCCACCAATTGATGGCATTATAATCCTTGAAAAAAGTGAGTGCATAATTATCGCCATATAGCCGTTTCCCTTCGCTTTTTTCCGTCAAAGTTGTACCTGAAATAGCATTTTGGGAATAATTTTTAGGAAAATTAGACACTTTCAAGAGAATCCGTTGTTCGTCCCAGGCGGCTTGTTGAAGCCCAAAAAGCGCACAACCTGCCGTGTTTGCCGTCATATCACCCAATGAAAAACCCCATTGTTCAGAAAACCCGTCCATAACTTCTAACGTAGATTGTAAGACAGTGCCAGTGAGCATACCAAACCAAGCAGCTCTACGGTTTTTTACACCCGCCCAACGATACAATTCATAAGCCCATTTTGTTTCAACATAAGCGGAAAGTACGTGACCATATTTATCCATATTTTCCCACTCGCCAAGGTCATCGAAAAGATGGAAAGACGATTGAGGATAATCAGAATACCACACTTTATTTAACACTAAAACAGTCCCAGTGTAACCCACAGCCCCACCAATTAATATTGTATTGAAACGTTTTTTATTGAATGAATCGGCAGGTTCATAAAAATTTGACTGGCTGCGTAAACCATTGATAATCAATATGTTAAGAGATAATATTAAGATTGATTTTTTCATAAAATAAATTTAGAATGCGTTTTAGATGAATACGATGGGTGATGATTTCTTAAAATCATGTTAAAATACTGAGGGGTATAAAATGATAAAAGATTTTAATGGGTGCGAAGGTATAATTTAGATTTCAGATTTCGTTATAATTTAACAAAACCTAAATGTCTTCTTTTTGTTAAACTTAAAACCTTAAAACATCTATATTTGTGTCTGATAAATAAAACAAATTATAAAATTATTAATTATTAAAAAACATTAGCAATCACACATAATCTAAGCAAATGAAGAAATTTAATACTTTGAGCATTTTTACCCTACTTGTTGTGGGGGTAGGTTTATTTTTTTATTTAAACCAAAAAATTGAAACGCATAGTTCTGAAAACATTAATACGAATCAAGCTACACAAACTATTGCAAGTCTTGATATTCCTAAAAATGACCCCCTCAGTATTTTGCCTAACAATGAACGCCTTTTTGAAAAAAAAGCCAATGCTCACTTACAGCTAATCCCAAAGCATTCTAATCAAGCCAATGATTTGGAAGAAAGCGAAGAAGAAGAGGACATGAAAGGGTTGAGTCCTTCGCAAAGATTATCCAAACAACAACGGATAAAAGAGGCTTTGGAACATGAGTTTGAGATAACAAAAGATCCTGCGCTCGGTTATGTTCCGATTGAGCGGAAACGCCAAGCAATCAATCAAACCAAAAGATTGCAGGCGGACATGGTGGCTAAATCTTCTTTTTTGAGAGGCAGTAGCATTCAAAAAAGTCGTTGGATTCCTCGTGGCCCGGGCAATGTGGGCGGTCGCACCCGTGCAATGATGATAGATATGGGCGACCCTACACGCAATACGATGTTTGCGGGAAGCTCAACGGGTGGTTTATTCAAAACGACAAATTTGAAAGGTGGCAGCACTACTTGGAATCGCATCAATGATTATTTGGATAATTTGACGATTAGTAGTGTCGCCCAAGATCCTCGTAACCCTAAAATTATGTATTTTGGAACGGGTGATATTGATGGAGATGATGCCAACGGAAATGGCATTTATAAGTCAGAAGACGGTGGAAACACTTGGAAAATATTACCTTCTACCTTAAATACCACTTTTTACACCGTGGCTTCACTTTTAATTACACCTGACAGTGGGCATATTTTTGCTGGCACGGTTGCGGGTCTTTATAAGAGCAAAGATGG
>JAYTMW010000413.1:0-5886 GCA_043728105.1 Saprospiraceae bacterium
TCACGCTCCTTAATACTGAGGGGTTTGAGGAGTTTTACTTCTTTATTTTTAAACAAAGTATCGTTGCTCGCAGGGGTCAATTTGAGCTTGTGTTTGTCGTCATAAGCAATATCTAAAAGCCCTAATTGAATGATTTGCCACAAATAACTTTGCCACTCAAAAGGCGGAATATTACGCCCAATACCATACGTTTTTATTTTATCAAAACCTTTTTCAAGTATTTCATGGCGACCTGACCCACGCAAAACGTCTATCAAAAGGCTCATTGTTGCTTCACCTTGCAGGCGGGTGACGGCTGAAAGTGCCATTTGGGCAACCTTCGTACCGTCAAAATACTGAGGGGGTGACTCGCACACATCACAATTGCCACAATTGCCTTCATGATGCTCGTTAAAGTAATTGAGCAAAATGGTTCGACGACAAATTTGAGCATCGGCAAATTGCAGCATCCTGTCCAATTTTGCATTTTGAACATCGGTGTTGCCGCCGCCACCTTCCCCAAACATATCTCGATAGATATTTACGTCCTGAATGCTATAAAATAAAATAGTATCGGCAGGCGCACCGTCACGCCCCGCCCGACCAATTTCTTGATAATATGCCTCAATATTTTTAGGCAAATTGTAATGAATCACCCACCGTACATTCGATTTATCAATGCCCATACCGAAGGCGACCGTGGCACAAACCACTTGAATTTTATCGTTGATGAAATCTTCTTGCACCTGCGAGCGTTCCCGTGAGCTCAAATTTGCGTGATATGCAGCAGCTTTGATGTTGCTTGAAAGCAATTTGACGGCTAAATCTTCGGTACTTTTTCGACTGAGACAATATATGATACCTACTTGATTGCGACGGCCTTTCACAAATTCCAAAATTTGCTCAATCCGCTTTTGACCTGGGCGCACCTCTAAACTAAGGTTCGGACGATCGAAAGAAGCTATAAATACTGAGGGGTCGGTCAAATTCAACTGAGAAACAATATCCTTGCGGGTCAATTTGTCCGCCGTTGCCGTTAAAGCGACGACGGGGATATGTGGAAATTGGTTTTTCAAAAAGCCCAATTGGGCATATTCAGGTCGAAAATCGTGACCCCATGCGCTGATGCAATGCGCCTCGTCAATGGCAAAAAGGTTGATTTTGAGTTTTTTTAAAAGAGATAAAAACCCTTGTGATACCATTTTTTCAGGGGAAACATATAGTAGTTTTAATTCATTCGCAAACAATTGATTTTCAATGATTTGTGACTCATTGTAAGACTGAGATGAGTTCAAAAAAGCGGCGTTTATACCATTCACTTTCAAACTTTCCACTTGATCTTTCATTAAGGAAATCAAAGGCGAAACGACGACTGTTATGCCTTCCATCGTGACGGCAGGAATTTGAAAACATACGCTTTTGCCGCCTCCCGTTGGCATCAAAACAAGGCAGTCTTTTTTATCATAAATGGTTTGCACAATGTCCGCTTGCATGGGGCGAAATTGATCGTAACCGAAGTATTTTTTGAGCGCAATATGGGCCGTTTCAAGATTCATTCTGTATAAATTGCTTGTTAAATTGTTGCTGGAATGGAGGGAAATACAATATCTGCAAATTTAGAAAAAAAGTTTATACTTGAACTTTATTTTAAACATTTAGTTTTTTACTAATCGAATTTTTAAATCCGATTCAATTTTTCAGCCGCTTGCTTCAAAGTATCTTCGGTCTTAGCAAAACATAAGCGAACAATTTTTGCATTCGACGCACCATTGCCATAAAAAACAGAAATAGGAATCGTTGCTACACCGTGCTCAATGGTCAATCTTTTACAGAAATCTACATCCATTTCATCGCTAATGTGTTGATAATCAAAGAGTTGGAAATATGTGCCTTCACTACTCAGGGGTACGAAGCGGCTGTTTCTCATTTCATTTAAAAACAAATCTCGCTTGGCTTGATAAAAATTGGGCAAGCTCAAATACGTGTTTTCATCCGCCAAATAATCCGCAATGGCATACTGCATGGGCGTGTTGACGGAAAAAACATTGAACTGATGCACCTTCCGAAACTCTCGCATGAGGTGGGCAGGCGCAACCAAATAACCCATTTTCCAACCCGTGGCGTGAAAAGTTTTGCCAAAAGAAAAGACTGCCATGCTCCGTTTCCAAAGGTTTGGGTAACGCAAAATACTCTCGTGGCGTTGTCCGTCAAAAATCAAATGCTCATATACTTCATCGCTCATGATTAAAATATCAGACCCCTCAGTAATTTTCTCTAAATTTTGTAAGTCATTGATTTTCAAGGTTTTACCTGTCGGATTATGTGGTGTATTGATGACAATCATGCGGGTTTTATCCGTTATTAATTTAGAAAAAACATCCCAATCAATCTTAAAATCAGGTGCTTCCAAACGATATGGAATTACTTTTCCGCCACAAATTTCAATGCTTGGAGCATAAGAATCGTAGCAAGGTTCAATCAAAATGACCTCGTCACCTGCCTTCACGAAAGCCATGATAGCAGTAAAAATGGCTTGTGAACCACCCACGGTTATCGTAATTTCCTCCGTTGGGTCAACGTCGCAGCCGTACATTTTTTCCATTTTTTGCGCCAAACGTTGCCGCAAAGCCAACAAACCCGCCATGGGTGCATATTGGTTTTTGCCCGCTTGCATGTAGTGGTTGACCAAATTTTTAAGTGGTTCGGGCGTATCAAAATTCGGAAAACCTTGAGACAAATTGAGGGCTTTATGTTGCTCCGCTAAAGCCGACATGACGGTAAAAATGGTCGTCCCAACATTGGGTAATTTTGATTCTATTTTCATAAATAATTGAATATTCAACACGAATTGTACGAATTTAAGGCGAATATGACTAATTTACATGTAATGATTTGTATAATTCGCCTTAAATTCGTGAACATTCGTGTTGAATGTTTGAAATTAAAAATCAAAGAAAAGCATTTAAAAAAACTTAGAAGAAGCACCCCCTCAGTATTTTTTTATTTTTATGAAAAATAATTGTTAAAACAACTATTATCAAAACAACAAAGTCTTATTTTTGCAGTAAAATAAAGAAAAAAGCGCATGAAAGATTTATTGAAAAAATATGAATCGAAACACCCCGAAATTGTTTTTGAGTGGCGTGATACAGAAACCGAAGCGGTGGGTTGGGTGGTCATCAATTCCTTACGTGGGGGCGCAGCGGGTGGAGGCACACGTATGCGTAAAGGGCTCGACAGAAATGAGGTTGAGTCATTGGCAAAAACCATGGAAGTCAAATTCACCGTCTCTGGCCCACAAATTGGCGGTGCAAAATCGGGTATTAACTTTGATCCTACTGACCCTCGCAAGGCAGGTGTTTTACGCCGTTGGTACAGGGCTGTTTATCCCCTTTTAAAAAATTATTATGGTACAGGCGGCGATTTGAATGTAGATGAAATTCATGAAGTGATTCCGATAACAGAAGCGTTTGGTCTATGGCATCCACAAGAAGGCATTGTGAGCGGACATTATCAAGCAACGGATCCTCAAAAAGTGAAAAAATTGGGTCAATTACGTCAGGGCGTTTCCAAAATCATAGAAGATCCTGACTTTTCTCCCGCTACCGACCGTCGAAGGTTGCGCTACACGGTTTCGGACATGATTACAGGCTACGGCGTGGCGGAATCCGTGAAGCATTATTATCATCTTTGGCATGATTCAAGGCTATTGGGCAAACGGGTCATCATTCAAGGTTGGGGCAATGTGGCATCGGCTGCGGGCTGGTTTTTGTCAGAATCGGGAGCTAAAATAGTAGGAATCATAGATAAAAATGGTGCTGTTTTATCGGAAGAAGGCTTGGATATGGATGAAGTACAAACACTTTTTTTACAAAAGAAAAATAACATGCTCAATACTGAGGGGGTGCTTTCTTTTGAAGAAGCGAATGATAAAATTTGGTCAATCGGTGCAGACGTTTTCATACCTGCCGCTGCCTCTCGTTTAGTCACAAAAGGGCAAGTTGAAAGGATGCAAAAAAATGGTTTGGAAGTAATTTCGTGTGGCGCAAATGTGCCGTTTAAAGACGTGGATATTTTTTACGGCGAGACAATGGAATTTGCCGACAATCACGTTTCTGTCATTCCTGATTTCGTTGCAAATTGTGGCATGGCAAGGGTTTTTGCTTATCTGATGACCGATAATGTGAGCCTTACGGATAAGCATATTTTTCAAGATGTGTCAAAAATAATTGAAGAAGCGTTGAAACAAGCGCATGCTGAAAATCCACATAAAACATTGATTTCCAGCACTTTGTATCAAATCGCTTTGAGTAAATTGATTGAAATTCCTGAAGCGGCGGTTATGGTTTCATAGACTATTAAAAAATAAAAAGGTTCAAGATACCCCTCAGTATTTTGAACCTTTTTTATTTTTTTATTCTTATTTATCCTTAATCTTCTTCCTTCTTCTTATCCGTTTTTATCCCACTTTTATACAATTCTTTCTCCGTCACTTTCACGACTTTCATACCGCTTTTGAGTTTGCGGGCAATCAAATTGTAGGGTGCGGACACAACTTCGTCGCCTTCTTTCAACCCCTCAGTAATTTGGATAAATTGGTTGTCTTGGATGCCTGTTTTTACCTTTACCATCCTAACGGTATCGCCCGAAGCGACGAAAACAACTTCATTTATGGGCTTTTTGCTTGATGCTGCCGCCGCTTTTTTATTGTCTTCTTCCTTCGCTTTTTTGATGTCTGCATCTTCCTCACGAGTCGTTACGGCTTGAATCGGGATACTCAAAGCATCGTTGACGGCGTTGGTATGCACGTCAATCGAAGCGGACATACCTGGGCGGAAAGGTGAGCGACCACCACGAACCAAATCTTTGTAAGAATCAGACTCGATGCGTACTTTTACGACGAAATTGGTTACTTGATCGGTTGTCAAATTTACGGCCCCTGCGGCGGTAAAAGCATTGGTGGCGGTGTTGGCTAATTCTGAAACACGCCCTTTGAATTTGCGTCCTGGGAAAGCATCCACTTCAATATCCACCTCATTGCCCACGACAACCCGTAAGATGTCGTTTTCACTCACATCCACTTGTACCTCCATGGCGTTCATGTTGGCAATGCGCATAATTTCTGTACCCGACATTTGCGCCGTTCCGACCACACGCTCGCCTTTTTCAACGGTACGCTTGGTAACGATGCCGTCAACGGGCGAATAAATGGACGTTTTATTGAGGCTCGTGCGCAACTCTTTCAAAGACGCTTGCGAACTTTTCAAATTATATGAAGCGGCTTCTGCACTTTTTTCAGAAGAAGAAATATTGGATAACGCTGCTTGAATTTGCGCATCCACGCCTTTGATACTGGCCTCTTGCTGGCGCAAACCTGCTTGTGCTGTTTCAAAATCGGCATCAGAAATTACGCCGTCTTTGTGCAATTGGTCGTTGCGTTTGAAGGCGGTGCGGGTGTTCGACAACTGTGCTTCTGATTGCTCTTTTTGCGCCAAAAGTTGTAATTGTTGCGCTCTTACGCTTTCAATGTTGGATAAAGCGTTGGCGTATTGTGCTTTTGAGGCGTTCACACCTGCTTCACCACGGGTCACTTGGTCTCTGTAAATCTCGGCGTTGACACGGCAAAGCAACTGACCCGCCCGCACGGAATCACCTTCTTTGATGAACATCTCAACGACTTCACCCGACACATCAGAGCTTATTTTGACCTCTTTTTCTGGAAAAATACGACCACTCGCCGAGACGGTTTCTTCGATTTTGCGCTTGGTGATTTTCTCTGCCACCACTTCATCACCTTTCTTTTTGTCACCGCCTTTCCAAACGGCAACGCCAATTAAAAGAGCGATGATGCCGCCCAAAATCCATAACCATTTTTTACTGCTTGTTCTGTTTTGCTTTGCCATAGCG
>JAYTMW010000414.1:0-4211 GCA_043728105.1 Saprospiraceae bacterium
TATCGCTACAAAACCCGTGATGAAGTAAAAAATTGCCAAAATACTGAGGGGGTAAATAAAATCAAAGAGTTGTTAGGAAAGCAATTCCTCAACGCTGAATTATTCTTAAAAGAGGAAACCCATTTGATTCAGTATGATAAAAAAGGAGATAACCCTAAGGTTTTTATCAAAAAGAATAAAGAAAATATTGATAAAGTTAAAAATACTGTTGAGGAACGAAATCCCGATTCTTTCGGGGAGGGGTTTTTTATTTCTAATCACGACCATGAAAAACAACGCCTCATCTCGCCTAAATCCTTGTATCTCAATGCGTTAGATATTACAACAAAAGACGGTTTGGTGAAAAATGACAGCCAACACAAGTTCCGACAAATCAATAAATACGTCGAAATTATAGACAATCTTTTGAATGAAAAAAAGCTACCCAATGATGCCGTGATAGCTGATTTTGGCAGCGGCAAAGGCTACCTCACGTTTGCGCTTTATGACCATTTAACGTATAATAAAAAAATGACCCCCTCAGTATTTGGCTTCGAATTGAGAGAAAATCTGGTAGAAAAGTGCAACGCCATTGCAAAACAATCTGATTTTCAAAACCTGAAATTCGTTGCACAAGACATTAATGACTTCAAAATCAATCGTTTAGACATGTTGATTGCTTTACATGCGTGCGACATTGCCACCGACATCGCCATAGCAAAAGGCATAGAAGCGGGTGCAGAAATCATCGTCGTTGCACCTTGTTGTCATAAGCAAATCAGAAAGGCATTGCGGGAAAGCGAGACGGTAAACGAAATGACCCCCGTTTTGAAAAACGGCATCATGGAAGAACGCCAAGCCGAACTTTTGACCGACGGCATACGAGCCTTACTCATGGAAGCTCACGGCTACCGAACCAAAGTTTTTGAATTTATTTCAACGGAACATACGCCCAAAAATGTGATGATTGTGGGCATAAAAGGCAAAGCAAAAAAAGAGGCGTTGAAACAAGTAGAGGCGTTGAAAACACATTACGGCATCAGTCATCATCATTTGGAAACGTTGTTACCCTAATTCGCTTTACCATTTTTACCCTTATTTTCTTCCAGCAAAACAGTAGAAAGCGAATCCAGACGTGACCATTCGGGCATCAAACTATTGTCGCAACGAGCCATGCCACTGATTGTAAAACGGGTCGTATCGCCCGTTGTGTATATGAGTGCCACGTTCACGCCTCGCATACCCACGCAAGGCTCTTTGCCTGGCATCACTTCCCAACCTTCCTCAATTTCGGACAATTGATTGAAACATTCGTGCAGCAAATCCATTCTTTCAAGGTCATTGAGAGGGATTTTTTGCGAAAAGGTATCCTTTTGGTTGATTGTTGTGTAAAAAATCATGGCATTAAGCGTGTCTCTAAGCAAAATATTGACGTTTCTGACTATGGGCATCGGAACGACAGCACCAAAATCAGTGTACGATAATTGCTTCAAACGCCGCACAATAGGTTTTGCAGGCTCATTGTTCACTTGATTTTGTGGTGGTGCCCAATCCGTGCAAGCCGTGGTCAAACTTATCATTATCAAAGCGACTCCGATAATTTGAATTATTTTTTTCATCTAATAAAAATTGAAATACAGAGTAAGTTATGGAACTTTGCAAAGCTATTTCGTTTAAGCCAATTTTAAACCTTTTTACCGTATAAAATTAATACAAATTTGATGAAATTAATAGATACACATGCCCATCTCTACGTAAAGCAATTTAAAAACGACCTTGCTGCGATTTTAGAAAGGGCAAATACTGAGGGGGTAAAAAAAATATATCTACCCGCCATTGATGCCGAAACCCATGAGGATATGCTCGCTCTCGAAGCCGCACAGCCCGACTTTTGTGAAGCCATGATGGGCGTTCACCCATGCAGCATCAATGCAGAAACCATTGATAATGAACTACTTATAGCTGAAAAATATTTATCCAATCGGTCTTTTTGCGCCATTGGCGAAATCGGTATTGACTTGCATTGGGACAAAACGACGCTGCCCTTTCAGAAAAAAGCCTTTGTGCAACAGATGCACTGGGCGCAAGATTTGGGTGTTCCAATCATCATCCACGCCCGTGAAAGTACCGATGTGATTATTGATATTTTGAACGAAAACCCGTGGTTTACTGAGGGGGGCATTTTTCATTGTTTCACGGGCGACACCGTGCAAGCCAAAACGGTGATTGACAAGGGTTTCTATTTGGGCATCGGCGGCGTGGTGACGTATAAAAATGCCTTAGAATTGGTGGCAGCCGTTCAAGAAATCTCCTTAGATTATTTGGTTTTAGAAACCGATGCACCTTACCTTGCGCCTGTTCCGTTCAGAGGCAGACGCAACGAATCGTCTTACGTGAAGCACGTGGCGCAAAAAATTTCGGAGATAAAAATGGTGGATTTTAGAGAAGTTGCGACAAAAACAACGGCTAATGCGGAGAAGATTTTTTCTAAAAAAAGCAAGGTGTAATTTTACACGGATTGAAGGATTAATACACGGATTTAAAGATTTTTTACTCTTATAAAATCTGTAAAATCAAAATAATCCTTCAATCCGTGTAAAATCACATCCCATTTATTCTATACAATTCTATACAATTCTATACAATTCTATTCATTCTGATATGAAAATAAATCGCTCAAACGCCCAAAATCTGAAAACCGTTTACTGGCAATCGCCTGCGGGTTTGTTAGAAATTCAAGCATCGGACGAAGGCTTACGGGCAGTTAGTTTCGTAAATGAAAGGATTTTTGAAGAAGAATCAAATGCACATAATCAATTGACTATCAAGCAATTACAAGAATTTTTTGACTTAAAAAGAAAAGATTTTGATTTGGTTTACGACTTAGAAGGCACTGATTTTCAAAAGCGGGTTTGGCTCGAATTATTGAAAATTCCTTTTGGCAAAACAAAATCTTATATGGATATGGCGGTGGCACTCGGCGACCCAAAAGTGATTAGAGCCGCCGCCACAGCCAACGGCGCAAATAAAATTGGCATCATCATTCCGTGTCATCGGGTCATTGGTTCGGATGGTTCTTTGACGGGCTATGCGGGTGGTTTGGATAAGAAAAAATGGCTTTTGGACTTTGAAAATCCGATTAAACAAGCGAGCCTTTTTTAGAAGAGACCCCCTCAGTAGTCAGTCAATTTAATCGTGTCGGGTCGTTTTTTTACAAAACTCTTGGAGGGTTTTAAACCCTCCAAGAGTTGTACCCGACACGATTAAAATGACTATCTACGCAGTATTTTTTGATTAAAATTTATAAAATCTCTATTTTGAAATTTACACTACACCACACCGACCCCCTCAGTAAAGCCCGTGCTGGAACGGTAGAAACGGCGCACGGCAACATTCAAACGCCTATTTTTATGCCCGTTGGTACGCTCGGCACGGTCAAAGGTGTGCATACGAAGGAGTTGGAAGAAGACATAAAAGCACAAATAATTCTCGGTAATACCTATCATTTGTATTTGCGCCCAGGCATTGACATCATTCAACAAGCGGGCGGTTTGCATAAATTTAATGGTTGGGATAAGCCTATTTTGACCGATTCGGGTGGATTTCAAGTCTATTCGTTGGCACATCGCCGCAAAATAACCGAGGAAGGTGTCACTTTTGCGTCGCATATAGACGGTTCAAAACATTTTTTCTCGCCTGAGCGTGCTGTGGACATCCAGCGGAGCATCGGAGCAGACATAATTATGGCGTTTGACGAATGTACACCCTACCCTTGTGAGTATGATTATGCTAAAAAATCGTTGGGTTTGACACATCGTTGGCTCAAACGCTGCATCACGCATTTTGAAAAGACACCCCCTCAGTATGGATACGACCAAACGTTTTTTCCCATCGTGCAGGGCAGTGTTTACAAGGATTTGAGGGTTCAATCGGCTGAATTTATTGCTGAACAAGGTTGCGAAGGCAACGCCATTGGTGGTCTTTCGGTCGGGGAACCCGCCGAAGACATGTATGAAATGACCGATTTAGTCACCAATGTTTTGCCCGCTGATAAGCCTCGTTATCTCATGGGTGTAGGTACGCCTGTTAACATTTTGGAAAATATTGCTTTGGGTATTGACATGTTTGACTGCGTTTTGCCGTCTCGCAACGCCCGTCACGGCTTGCTTTACACCGTAAATGGGGCCATGAACATGAAAAATTTGAAATGGGCAAACGATTTTAGCCCCGTG
>JAYTMW010000415.1:0-2062 GCA_043728105.1 Saprospiraceae bacterium
TTTATCAATCAAAACAAAAAGAAAATGAGAGTAGCCGTAGTAGGAGCCACAGGCTTAGTTGGCACAGCCATGTTGAAAGTGTTGGCAGAGCGTGATTTCCCCGTTACTGAATTATTGCCCGTTGCCTCTGAACGCAGCGTTGGAAAAGAGATAATTTTCAAAGGAAAAGCCTTCAAAGTGGTGAGCATGGCAGATGCAATTGCAGCACGTCCCGACTTCGCCATTTTCTCGGCGGGCGGTGGCACGTCGTTAGAATTTGCACCAAAATTTGCTGAAGTGGGTGTCACTGTGATTGACAATTCTTCCGCTTGGCGTATGGATCCGACTAAAAAATTGATTGTTCCCGAAGTCAATGCCGATACGTTGACCGAGGACGATAAAATCATCGCAAACCCAAATTGCTCGACCATTCAGATGGTGGTGGTGATGAAACCTTTGCACGATAAATATAAAATTAAACGAGTTGTCGTGTCCACATATCAGTCCGTCACGGGCACGGGTGTGAAGGCGGTGACGCAAATGATGAATGAGCGCAACGGCATTTATGACGGCGAAATGGCTTATAAACATCAGATTGATATGAACGCCATCCCACATATTGATTCGTTTTTGGACAACGGTTACACCAAAGAAGAAATGAAAATGGTGAACGAAACCGTGAAAATCATGGGCGATGCGAGCATCAAAGTGACAGCAACCACGGTGCGCATTCCCGTCATTGGTGGTCATTCGGAAGCCGTGAACATTGAGTTTGAAAATGAGTTTGATTTGGCAGAAGTGCGTCAAATCCTTGAAAATACTGAGGGGGTCATCGTTGTGGATGATGTCCAAAATTTCAAATATCCGATGCCAAAAGATGCACATGAGCGTGACGAAGTTTTTGTCGGGCGCATTCGTCGTGATGAAAGCCAACCAAAAACATTGAATTGTTGGATTGTGGCGGATAATTTGCGCAAAGGTGCTGCGACAAATGCCGTTCAAATTGCGGAATATTTAGTGAAGCATGGCATCGTGAAAGGTGAAGCCGTTTTGGCTTAATTCTATACTTGTAACTTCTGAAATCTCTTTAACACAAAGAAACAAAGGAATCAAAGAAGGAATAAAATTAAAGCCTTTGTTTTCTTTGTTTCTTTGTGTTTAAAAAAATTATAATTTAAATTCTCTACTTTTCCAAAGTTACGAATACTTATTTTTTGTTAAACTGATTCATCGTAAAAGCCAAGCCAATGGTGCCAAAAGCTTTGACCGTTTCGGCCGCAAAATCCAACTGTTCGGGCAGGGCTTCTTGTTCTTTTTTCGACCATTTTCCTAAGACATAATCCACTTGTCGCCCCTTTGAAAAATCATCGCCAATGCCTATACGTAGGCGAGCGTAATTGTTGTTGCCTAAGGTTAAATCAATGTGTTTTAAGCCATTATGCCCACCATCTTTACCACTTGGGCGAAGGCGTTGTTTGCCAAAAGGAAGTGCCAAATCATCCAAAACAACCAATAGATTTTCTTGTGGAATATCGTGTTTTTTCAACCAAAAACGCACGGCTTTGCCACTCAAATTCATGTACGTAGTTGGTTTTATCAAAATGAAAGTACGCCCTTTGTGCTTCATTTCAGCCACAAAAGCGTTGCCTTCCATTTTGAAACTAAGGTCAAATTCTTTGGCAAGGTTGTCAATGACTTCAAAACCAACGTTGTGGCGGGTCATTTCGTATTCGCTGCCAATGTTGCCCAAGCCTGCAATCAAAAATTTCATCGTATCGGGTTCTTGTTTTTCTGTTTTAGAAAAAAGGTTTTTAATGAAATCGAACATAAGATATTGATTTAATTGAGCTACGAATTTATCGAATTTATCGAATTTTTAAAATTTCAATTAACGTAATTCGTAAATTCGTAAAATTCGTAGCCCCAATTTGTGGCTCAAAAGTAGGATGTTTTTTAAGAAAATTTTAGCCAATTAAAGATTATAAGGAACGTGAAATAAATAAAAGCGTGTTTTGACAATTGTATCTTTGCGACAAAACTGGAACAATGATAGAAAAATATACGCCAATAGTTGAGCATCAGA
>JAYTMW010000416.1:0-4210 GCA_043728105.1 Saprospiraceae bacterium
AAGTTTGGGTTTGTGCAGCACCGTGGAGACAAATTGCGCTTTTTGTTGCATCCCTTTTGAGAGTTCATCCACCTTTTTATCCCACCAACTGATGATGTCGAGACGGGTAAACCAATAGCGCACTTCATGCTCCGCTTGTGCCTTTGAAAGCCCTTTGAGTTGCGCCAAATAGAGCATTTGTTCGCCTACTTTCATTTTTTTATACAAGCCACGTTCTTCGGGCATGTAGCCAATCTGTTCGGGATGACGGTTGTTGAGCAATTCCCCGTTGAAGAAAATTTGCCCCGAATCAGGTCGAGTAATGGTCGTAATCATCCGAATCAACGAACTTTTACCCGCCCCATTGGGCCCCAACATGCCAAAAATGCAACCTTCGGGCATCGTGAAACTGACGTGATTGACCGCCACGTGTTTGTCGTAGGTTTTTACTACGTCATCAATTTTTAAAATATCTGCCATATTTAGATTTGAGATTTTTAGATTTAAGATATTCAGACTTAGGAATTGCGCAAAAAGTGTGTGATTTTAATTAGGCATACAATGCTAATATTTATCGCTCGTAAAACACTTATTTTTTCTATAAAAAGAAAGAATTAATCGGCTAAAATGTAGTTTTGCGGTCAATATAGATAAAAACGGAATTACGTTCTTTCGTTTTTTACTTAATTTTTCGTTCTATTTATTCTGAAAAAAATTCTATTTATTCTGATGAGAAAACACTTGATTGCCCCCTCAGTATTAGCGGCAGATTTTACGAAACTGCAAACCGAATTCGACATGGTGAATTACAGCGAAGCGGATTGGTTTCACATTGATGTCATGGATGGTCGTTTCGTACCCAATATCAGCTTCGGCATGATGCCCATCGAAGCCTTCAATCGCATGGCCAAAAAGCCGTTGGATGTGCATTTGATGATTGTCGAACCCGAAAAATACATCGAGCAATTTAGGGCGGCGGGCGCAGAGGTTATCACGGTACATTACGAAGCATGTCCGCATTTGCATCGCACGATTCAACAGATAAAAGCGACGGGTGCGAAGGCAGGCGTTGCGCTCAATCCGCATACTCCCGTGAGCGTGTTGGAAGACGTATTGGAAGATTTGGATTTGGTACTTTTGATGTCCGTAAATCCTGGATTTGGCGGACAAAAATTCATTTATCAGACCATTCCGAAGGTCAAAAAACTGAGGGGTATGATGGAGGAACGCAACATCGAAGCCTACATCGAAATTGACGGTGGCGTGGGTCTTCAAAACATCGAAGCCTTGATTGAAGCGGGTGCCGATGTGTTGGTGGCGGGTAGCAGCGTCTTTGGGGCAAAAGACCCTGTGGATGTGATTGCGAAGATGAAGAATATTAGTCGGCGGTTTTCGGATTTATAGCCCATGTAGCGGCTGATTTATCTGCCGCATGAGATATAACACATTGGTTTTCAATGTTTTACACAACATTCGGCGAATAAATTCGCCGCTACAATTGCGACACAATGAAAAAAATCGTCCTCACCGCCCTCATTTTGCTCGGAATACTGAGGGGCCTCCATGCTCAAAAAACAACGAGCATTATCCCTTATCCGACACCCATAAACCCCGTTGAAAAAGCGGGTTGGGAACTGATTTTTCAAGATGAATTTGAAGGGGATACTTTGAAGGGGCATTGGTGGCCGCAAACGGGGCCGCATGGAAATGGCAATGAAGCCCAATGGTACACCCCTCGCAAAGAAAATGTCTATGTAAAAGATGGTGTTTTACATTTACAGGCTTTGAGAGATTCCGTGAAAGAAGGATATCCTTTTTCATCAAGTATGCTTTTTTCTTATATGAATTTTGGAAAGGGTAGTTATATAGAAGTTAAGTGTAAACTACCAAAAGGTCGTGGACTTTGGGGAGGTTTTTGGCTCTGGGGAGGCGCAAAAGATACTTATCACGAACTTGATATATGTGAATTTTGGTGTAAAAGAACCGATAGATTTTGTTTTAGTGATCACTATTGGAACAAAAAACTTCAAAGAATTACAACGCATTATAAATGGATTTATCCTAAAAAAGAAGACAATATTAGTTTAGATATGTCAGATGATTATTATATCTATGCCGTATATTGGGATGATTTGAGTATAAGAGTAATGCTCAACAATGTTTTGATTTTAAAAGAAAAGCGTGATATTCCCCAAAATCCCCTACCAATTATTTTAAATTTAGCCGTTGAAAATGAAAAAAAATACTCCAATACAAATTATATTTTGCCTAAAGAATTATTGGTAGATTATGTTCGTATTTACAAAAGGAAAAATGAAAAATAATCATAAATCATTGTTTATCAATATATTATAAAATTAAAAAAATCATAATTGAAAATCATTATAATCAATGAGTGAATCGAAAAACTACTACTTACAACTTGACGGCTTGCGATTTTTTGCAGCCTTGTTTGTAGCTGTTAGCCATTGGTTAAATTTCACTGGTTCCGGTGTGTTTGGACGTTTTGGAGTGGATTTATTTTTTACAATTAGCGGATTTTTGATTACGACTGTTTTATTGAAACTTAAAAAAGAAATTGAGGCAAAGAGAATTACTTTAGTTCAAGGATTTAAAATTTTTTATATGCGTCGCTCTCTGCGCATTTTCCCACTCTACTATTTGTTGATTCTAATTTTAGTGCTGTTTCACTATTCTCACATCAAAAATTCTATTTGGTGGAATCTCACGTTCTTATCCAATTTTTACAATTTAAAAGTCAACAATTGGACGGGCCATACCGATAGTCTTTGGAGTCTTGCGGTTGAAGAACAGTTTTATTTGCTTTGGGCTGTTATCATACTTTTAATTCCATATCGGTTGCTCATATCAACGACCCTTTTATTCATCATTTCAGCACCAATACTGAGAGGTCTATTTTATTTTCAAGGGATGAATTATTTTTATACATACCTTTTTACACCCGCTTGTTTCGATACTTTAGGATTAGGTTCATTATTGGCTTTACTTAGATTTGGTGATTTTAAATTTTATCGAAAATGGATAAATAACCGCATTTTTAAGTTGTTTTCTTTTATTTTTTTGCTTTTTACGGGCTTTTACATGGTTTTCGTTTGGCATAGTTTCTCTCATTTTGTTTTAATGAGGTTAAGTTTTGGCATTTTTTCATTCATCATAGTTGATAGATGTTTAGAGGGTTTTAAAGGTTTTATAGGAAAAATTTTATCCCATAAGTGGATTACTTATTGTGGTAGTATCAGTTATGGTTTATATCTTTTTCATAATCTCATCAATGGTATATTTTTAGGCATGAAATATCCTGAAAATCAATTTTTGAGGTTTCCAATTTACCTTTTATCAGTTATAGGCATTGCTTCTTTGACATATTATTGGATTGAAAAACCCATAAATGACTTAAAATATCGTTATTTTAAAATATAAATTTAGTGAGATTTCAAACACCCCCTCAGTATTTTTCACAACTTTTCCTTTAAAACTCAAACAATTAATCCCTACTTTGCGTCGTATTGTTTTAATCAAAATCATCCTCATATCGTTATGAAACAACCCTTGTGGCGCAGGCTTTTGAGTTACATCAAAGAAATTCACATCGAAACTTCGGAAAGTGAATACAATCCAGACCTTTACGTGGTGATGCGCAAGGGGCAATATCAACTCTGCACCGCCAATGCGATTTATAGCTACGGCGACCTTTACGACAATTTTTCTAAGGCATTTAAAAAAATTAATCTTGACAAATTAGAGATTGAAAACGTCTTGATTTTGGGTTTTGGCTTGGGCAGTATTCCGATTATGTTGGAGCGCATGTTTCATAAAAAATACCATTACACCGCCGTTGAGATTGATGCGGAGGTTTTGCGCTTGGCGAATATATATGGTGTGGGCGATTTAAAATCGAGCATGGATTTTAGGGTCATGGATGCCTACATGTATGCGGCGTTTTGTGAAGAAAAATTTGATATGATTTGCATGGATGTCTTTTTGGATGACACCGTGCCTGAGGAACTTGAAAATGACGATTTTTTGAATAATTTGAAAGATATGTTGACTCCAAACGGTATTTTGCTTTTTAACAAATTGGCTTTTCATAAAAAAGATAAAATTGAAGCGGATAATTTTTTCAAAACCCGTTTCAAACCCATTTTTACTGAGGGGGCCTATTTGGATGTGGACGGCAATTTTATTTTGTTGAATCGGGCTGATTGTTTGA
>JAYTMW010000417.1:0-1892 GCA_043728105.1 Saprospiraceae bacterium
CAATGATTGCTCAACCTCTGCTTGTCCAGTGTAAACAGCCGTTTCAGGTGGCAAACCCACTTTACTCGGCTTATGTTTTTGTTTTTTTGGCATAAAAAATACTATTTGATACCTTCAACGATAACAGAAATGCCTACCCGATTCAAAACAATTTTATCAACAATCTTAAAAATAGGCACCAACATATTATAAATCCGCATTTGCCCCTTTGGAATCGTTTTCTTTTTTAAGATATTCCCCGAAAACCACCAACCAGCGATAGCTGCAAAGTTAAAATATTGACTATGAACTATTTGAAAATTATTTTTTTCAAAAACATTTTTTAGCCCCCCCTCAGTATAACGCCGATAATGTTCCAGTGAACGGTCAAATTCGTTAAATAGGGCTTGATAAGCAGGAACCAAAATCACCAAACGACCGCCTTCACGCAATAGCTTTTTAGCATTGGCTATCGCCAAATAATCGTCTGCAATGTGCTCAACAACATTCAATGCAAAAACCCCATCAAAACTTTCTAATAAATCGGCGTATTCATGTTCAAAATAAGGATGCACTAAGTCCAATTCACGGACACCGGCATAAGTCGGTGCTTCTCCGAACTTTTGGTCTAAGTATTGGCAATAATTATCACGTATGTCAGACAGCATCAGCTTACGTCCATCATTCAAATACTGCTCGCTGATATTGCCAATGCCTGAACCAATCTCCAGAATCCGACCTGTCAAACGACGGCTTGTTACTCTGTACATCCATTCGTTAAAAAGCGGCGCGTTAGAAATCGCTTCAAGCGTCGCCATGCCTTCCATATCTAACTCCTTGAAAACAAATGTATTATTCATTTTATAAAAATAAAATTCACGGATTAAATGTTATTGATTTTTGTACTTTTTATTTCTAGCTCACGCCCAAATATTATATTTCATTATGCACCAAATCGCTCGAAAGCCATCTCGCCAACCTATTTTTTTTCCTTCTGCATAAGAGCGACCATAATAAGAGATGCCGACTTCATAAATCCGAATGCCTTTGATTCGAGACATTTTTGCTGTTACTTCAGGTTCAAAACCAAAGCGATTTTCTTTTAAGCTCATACTTTGAATAATCTCTCGGCGAAACAATTTATAACATGTTTCCATATCCGTCAGGTTCAAATTAGTAAACATATTAGAGAGTGAAGTTAAAGCTTTATTGCCAATAGAGTGCCAAAAGAATAAAATCCGGTGTGGCTGTCCACCAATAAATCGTGATCCAAAAACCACATCTGCAAAACCATCGAGAATCGGTTTTAACAAAAAATTGTATTCAGTAGGGTCATATTCGAGGTCAGCGTCTTGAATAATTACAAAATCGCCAGTCGCTTCCTTGATACCCGTGTGCAACGCGGCTCCTTTACCTTTGTTAATTGCATGTTTAAAATAGGCAATGTCAAGTTCTGGATGCGCTTTTTGATACCTCAGAATGACCCCCTCAGTATCATCTGTCGAACAATCATTTGTAATAATCAGTTCTTTTTTCATACCACCTACAAGTTCAACCGCTCTGATACGGTCAAGAATCCCTTGAATTGTCCGCTCTTCATTGTAGGCAGGCATGACTATTGAAAGTTTTTTTTGCATAAATCTGCGTTTTCGATAAAAAATGGTTGCAAAAATAGGCTAAAAAAACAGTAGTCACTCATAAATGCGTGTTTTTAGAACATATAAAAAAACCACCCATCAAAAGAAAGGTGGCTCGCAGAAAAAACAAACTATGAGAAAACATTTTTTCAGATACCATAAAAACAGTATCAGTTAATCTCATTAATATTTTTATGAAACCCAAAGACAACCTCACTGTTTATGACCCGCATAAAACCGTAAGGTTGAATTGAAAAAATCACGAAAAGGCATTTT
>JAYTMW010000418.1:0-4364 GCA_043728105.1 Saprospiraceae bacterium
CGCAAAGCATATTTTGAAAAACTATCAAACTCCTCTGCGCCATGTTTTTTCTTCAAATTTTGTCGCCAAACGCCGCCCGTGTCAAAAGGTAAAAAGTGTTCTTCAATGGTCAAAGCGGTATTGGCTACCATATACGACCGCTTCATGTCGTTGTCAGAATACCAACGAGATTGGGCTAAAGTGAGGTATTCTTTGGTTTCGCTGTTAAAAAAAACGCCTATCAGTATCGAAAAATCATCTTTTGTCCGCAAATATCGGGTTTTTGCCGCCAAGCCGCTTTCACTCTGCAACGTGCCATAAGCCCCCAAAACATAGCTTGTTTCATCTCGCTCACGCTTGCTTTCTGCCCCCGACGATTGGTTGTAATGTCGCTTATTGGGCGGCACTAAAAGCGTCAAAATAGCATCTACTAAAGTGGTTTTACCCGAGCCGTTCGCCCCTGTCAAAAGTGAGTTTTTACCATTTGGTTGAAGTTTCCAAATTTTCCCATCGAATGTTCCCCAATTATAAATTTCTACATAGCTTAGGCGAAAGCCGTCCTGCTGAATGAGCATAATTTTCTATTTTTTATCAGAATGAATAGAATTGTATTAGAATTTATCGCATTTTAAGATTATATTTTTGGGGTTATACCCCCTCAGTATTTTTTACACCCAAGCAATAAAAATCCGTTTCCCCTGCGTTTCGACCCAGCCAGAATCCCATTTTTTTACTTCTGAATGGTCAAAAATCAATAAAAAGCCTTCGTCTAAGCCTTGAATGTCTAAATAATTACAGAGCTGTTTCAGACCTTTGGCGTGCGCTTTTTCACCACGCCATATCTTCAACTCAGCGACAAATTTTTCACGCATATAGGTTATCACCACATCGAGGCGGCGTTCTTCCGATATTTGCACTTCTTTGAAATCAAAACCCTTACCATTAATAATGGGCTTCATGAACGCCAAAAACACCAATCGTCCTTGTTTTTCTATAAAATCTCTATCTTTTTTGCTGTATTCTTTTTTCAAAAATGCTTGAAAACCCAATAGTGTAGATTGCATATTCAAGGTATCATCATTGTTTTTATAACTCATTCCTACTTCCATACTATCACGGGGTTGAGCTAAAAGCACCTTGAAAGACATATAATTGAGCAAAACCTCGTTATAAATGCGGTTATGTATTTTCAAACCATGTCCATTACCATCTCTAAAAATGCCATGTAAAATACCGATATGAATATCTTGATTGTGAATATTAAAAGGTATTTGTTCCCCGTCAACCGCAACACGATACACCAGCGCATACAAGTCTTGATATTCTTCTATATTTTTTGTCAATGAATCGAAATTGGTATTATTCTCTCCTATCAGTTTTTTAACGCATTTATCAATATCCTCATTTGTCCAAGTGTTATCCGTTTTTGCAGGTAAAATTTCTTCATCGTACATTTTACACAATTTACTCACTAAAAATGGATACCCTGATGTATAGTAAAATAGCCTTTCAGCTACCCCCTCAGTATTTGTCTCTATTTTTTTATCCGCAACATATTCATCAAGCATTGATTTAATTTCTTGAGGATTTAAAGTCATATCTACATTAAAATCCGTGGCGATATTCCACGGCGAATTGAGTTTTTTTTCTGAATCAGGACGCAGTTTTATTTTTAACGTTTTAACATCATGCAGCCCCGATAACACCACCGAATGAAACGTTTTAAACCGATGATTTTCTAAGTATTTATTCCGTAGCATCGCTAAAAAACTCACAAACAGTTGATTATTACTGCTTTTATCCACCTCATCTATCAACAACACCACCTTTTTAGGTGTTTTATTGAGAAACTCACTAATGAATAGTTCCAATAATTTTAAACTACGCACACGTGGTGCTTCCTGTAAAAGCCATTGCGCTAATGAGGTGTCACTTTCAGACGTATATTTGGCTAATATCTCTACAAATCCTTGTGAAAAAGTGGCTTCTTCTTCAAAAATGGCATCTCCTATTCCTTCAAAACTGCTGTTCAATACAATATATCCTCCTTTCTCATTCAAGAGATTGGTCAAACTATTGAGTGTCGTTGTCTTTCCATATTGACGAGGACGGTTTATAGCAAAATATTCGCCTTGTTCAATCATTGACAAAGCAATGTTTAACTTACTTGATACATCTGCCATATAATGTCTATTTGGCAAACACAAACCCGTTATATTAAATCTTTTTCCCATTTTCAATTAAATTTAAACGCAAAGATAAAATTTTTAACTTGAATACCCCCCTCAGTATTTCAGCCTAAAATCACTGCATTTTAGCCCTAATCTCCTCCAATTTACCATTATTTATCTTTGCTTTCAAAACCCTTCTTACCTCAAAAGTCTTATTATTGGTGTCGTGACTGCGCACGTCTATTTCTTTCAAAAAACCCAAATTGACGGCCCCATTGATGAAGGTATCCAAGCGTTCTAATAGCTTGACTTTATCGGATTTTTCGCCAAAAAACAACTCAATGCGATCTTTTATATCCTTGCTGGTCATAAACAATTTGCGGGCATCCGTATTTTTAACATCAAACTCCTCTAAGGCTTCCCGCAACACCACGCATAGCAACGTCACCTCATACGAAATGGGCATACGGCGCACCAAACGAGGCACTTGCACCGTTTCACCGTCCACGTTGTCGGGCTGCGAGAGATAGGCAAAACCCTCTTGCTCGTTCAATATCAACTCGATACCCATTGTGGTAAAATAGGAGCGAATTTGATGTTGGAAAGCCAATATATCATTCCAATTGGCTTTGTCATCGTCATATATTATGCCTTGCAATAGCTTGATGAGCAAGGGCGCATATTTTGGTATTTCCATATTTTTAATGATGAATTATAAATGATAAACGATGAATATCTATTAAAGATTAGCGCACAAAAACCACTTCTGGCAATGCCACCGAGCGTTTTACGGCATCTTCGCCTTGCCATTCAATGATGTCTAATTTATCCGAATTGATGATGTGTTTGGCAGAGTTAGCGGCAATCGAAAAATAGCTAATCACCTCCTCCAAACCCTTATTGATGGGTCGTATTGTGGTCAATTCTCGGAGCGTAATATCGCTTTGGGTGATTAAAAGTTGAGCGATATTTTTCTCCAACTCTTGTTTATTGAGTTCAAATTGGTCAAAAAGTCGCCCAAATTCCATGTTTTCTAAGGCGTTGCTGCCAATACCTTGTGGTTGGTTCACAAAATTGGCAACTTGCGGCGGTTCGCCCCACGGTCTATCCATGTCCATAGAAACCTCCACCCCACCCTCGATGGCGGTAAAATCCCGTTGGTTCGTAAATTGTCCTATTTTTTTGACGGCCAAATTTTTAATATCATTGATGAGTTCCTGCGACCGTCGCCTATCTTTCATCTCTTTTTCAACCAAAATGCGGCTCAATTTATCCGCCAAAAGATGGTTGCTGTCAATCACTTTTTGCCCCGAAGCGTGGAGATAAATTTTGATTTTTTTCAGAAAATTATCCGCCGCCTCAATCTCCCGAAAACGCAAAAGTTGATAGACGTATTCAATCATCGTCATCAACTCATCTTGCTTGTTATCGGCGATTAAAAACTGCCAAAAAGCGTAGAAACTTTTGCCTTGATCGCTGGCTTTGAGTTCTTCGGTAGCGTCGAGGGCATAGCCCAAAATATCGCCTTTATGGAGTTCACGCTGGGTTTGTTTTTTATAAATATTGAGGGTAATATCCTTAAAATTTTGCTCCACTTCCTTAAAATCTGCGGTCAGTTCCCTTGCCGTTTTGCTGATTTCGTAGAACCGTTCTTTGATTTGCGTGTCGTTATAAGTCTCCGTTTTTCCCGTTTTTTTGATGCGGGTTATTTGCTCATTTATCTCTCGTTTTTTGGCTTCAAGTTCCTCAATTTTGCGTTTTGGATCATCAGAAGTATTGTCAATCAACTCTTGCAAACGGCGATAAATATCCTTAAAACGTGACTCCGTACCCACAAATTCTCGTTTTTGGAGGCTTTCGAGCCATTGAAACACCTTCTCTACCGAGGGGGTGAGTTCGTGCATCGGTTCGCCATTTTCATCGGGGTATCGGGTGAGGTAACGGTATTCTTCGCTGCACCATTGGTCAATAAATCGTTTGGCAATGGTCAAACTATCACCTTTTTCTTGCGCTAAAATGGCTCTGTCATTTAGTCGTTCTAAATAGTCCGCTAAATGGCTGATAAGTTCATAACTGGGTATGGTGATGCGGTTACGAACTTTAAACTCCGCATGTAAAAAACTAATCAAAAGTGGGGCATTTCTCGTCCGCAATAACTTGATGGGAGGCGATTGCTCAATTAGTATGTCTAAGTCCTCATAACGCATATTACAC
>JAYTMW010000419.1:0-5470 GCA_043728105.1 Saprospiraceae bacterium
ACTGGAAACGGTGCATCCATGATTTCTTCCACTTTATGCTCGGCGTGACGCATCGGATTTTCCAGCAAATAGGTCAATAAAGTGGTTTCGGAAATTGAACCGACCATTTCATCATTTGTCATCACGGGCAGTTGCGAAATATCCATTTTTTTCATCATGTCAAACGCCGCCCGCACGGTGTGTTCGGGTGTGACGCTGACAAATGCCTTGTTCGATTTTTTTGAAATAATGTCTTTTACCTTCAATTCATCGTCCAAAAAGCCCCTTTCACGCATCCAATCGTCGTTGAAAACCTTACCCACGTAGCGGCTGCCGTGGTCGTGAAACAAAACAACGACAACATCATCTTTGGTAAAATGTTCCTTCAATTGCATCAAACCCGCCATCGCTGAACCACATGAATAACCAATCAAAATACCCTCCTCACGAGCCAACCTACGAGCCATTACCGCACCGTCTTTGTCGCTCACTTTTTCAAAAGCATCAATCAAATCGAAGTCCACATTTTTGGGCAAGATGTCCTCGCCTATCCCCTCAGTAATGTAAGGATAAATTTCATTTTCATCAAAAACACCCGTCTCTTTGTATTTTTTAAACACCGAACCATACGTATCAATGCCCCAAACTTTGATGTTCGGGTTTTGCTCTTTCAAAAATTTTGATACGCCCGAAATGGTGCCGCCCGTGCCTACACCAACCACAAAATGCGTGATTTTGCCACCCGTTTGCTCCCATATTTCAGGCCCCGTGCTTTCGTAATGGGCTTCCCGATTACTCAAATTATCGTATTGATTCATCCAACAAGAGTTCGGAATTTCTTTACTCAATCGCTCGGCGATGGAATAATATGAGCGTGGGTCGGTGGGTTCAACATTCGTGGGACAAACAATTACCTCCGCACCTAATGCCTTCAACATATCAATTTTTTCCTTCGATTGCTTATCGCTGGTCGTGAAAATGCAGCGATAGCCCTTCACCACAGCCGCAATCGCCAAGCCCATGCCCGTATTGCCCGACGTACACTCAATGATGGTGCCGCCCGCTTTGATGCGCCCTGCGGCTTCGGCATCGTTGAGCATTTTCAGAGCCATACGGTCTTTTGTGGAGTGCCCTGGATTAAAAGTTTCGACTTTTGCTAAAACCAAACAAGGTAAATCGGCGGTAATTTTATTGATTTTTACCATCGGCGTATTGCCGATGGTGTCGAGGATGGTATCTTTATAATTCATATTTTTATTTAATAATAGATAAATTGAAAAAGGGTAATCATTTTCATTCAAAGCGTAAAATTACTCCTTTTATACTGAGGGGGTAGTGTTTTTGTTTTAAAAACAGTAATTATTTAACTTAATTGTTCCTAAAATTTATAAAACGAAAATCAAATTCACGATTAGAATATGTAAGTAAAATATACGTATCATAAAAATTAATTAAACCCTAAAACAGCCTATGATATACTCGCCAGAAATTGGTTTTGGGATTCCTGTAACGGTTGATTTATTCGACCCGTGAAAACATCTATCATCTTGAAACCACCGATTTTAATCGGTGGGTAAGGTAAAAGCACGAAACACATCTATCTTCTTTTCAAAACATCACATATCGTATGTATAGATGTGATGTTTTGAAAAGAAGATAGATGTAGGTACAGGTAATTTGTTACCCACCGATTAAAATCGGTGGTTTCAAGATGATAGATGTTTTCACGGGTCGAATAAATCCGCCGCTAAGGGATGTTATGCAAAATTCCAAATCCAATTTCCATTGTGTATATTATTTCTATTTTTGTATTTTTAAACGAGAAAACAGCTTTTTTGGGGACAAATATTTTTCCGTTTGAAAATTGTAAAAATGTCTTAACTTTTAAGAATCAAGATGGACTTTTAGCCGATGATCAAACAACATATATTACGATAGAACTGAATAAGTTTAATCTTAAATTACATGAAATTGAAACAGAATTTGATAAATTAATTTTCTCAATAAAATACGACAAACTCATGGAAAATACAGCAACTCGTCCCGCTTTCATGGAAGAAGAATGGCTTAAATCAGCTTTCGACCAACTGGATTTGAAGGCCATGACACCCGATAAATACCGTGATTACATGATGTATCAAATGCGACTTGCCGAAGCGCAACGCATTAGAGATTCCCTCATCCGTGAAAGTGAAGAACGGGGTGAAAAAAAGGGTGAAAAAAAGGGCGAAAAAAAGGGTGAAAAGAAAAGGAAAATGATAGGCGAAATTATGGGTGCCATTAAATTTACCGACTGGGATGACGATAAAATTGCGGCGCATTTCAAAGTTGACCTTAAACTTGTGAGCCAGATAAGAAAGGAAGTGAATAAAGAAAATGGATAATTTTATCCTATTTTTTTACTCATTCGTTAGATTTTATATCAATTCGTAAATCGAATCAACAACCCGTTGACCCGTGTAATTGATGCCCACGCTGTCGTCTGCGCCTATGTATATGAACGGATTTTCAATCGTTTTTGCACCTTCAATTTTTATCATTTTTGTTCTATCATTATATCCTATTTCAGCCACTTTGAAAAAAGATTTCAAAGCCTTTTCCTTGTTCTCGCATCCCGTAATTTGTATGTTTTTTATATCCATGTTTGCCATCAAAACGCCATCCTTTTTGAGTGCGGAAGCGGCTTTGATGATTAGCCCAATTTTATCTCCCACATAATGCAACCCATGCACGATGGTAATCAAATCATAAGCCGTTTCGGGTTGCCAATTCGATAGATTTAAGGTTTGAAAAGTAAGGTTGTTTAGGTCTTTTTTATCCGCAAAATAATCTACCAAATCAATGCCGAGTAAATGGGTTTTATGAACCAAATCAGTATTTTGAATGTATTTTGCTACTTCTATCAAAGCATTTCCTTTGCCGCTACACAAATCCAACCATTGAATGTCCGCTTGGTTTTTTCTTTCAAGAATGAATCTGATAGGGTTTAATTTTAGGTCTTTTTCATAACTATTTACGCCCGTAGCCTTGCGCTCTCGATTCATCGAATTGTTGGCAACTACGGCTGACCATTCAAGTTCAGCTTGGTTTAAGAGTTTTTTTTGCATTTTTATTTTACCCTATTTTTAGCTTAAAAATTGGTTACTTTTAAATGTAAATTTAAGAAAAAAACAACGTACCATAAAAGTTTATTGATAGAAAACCCTCAGTAGTCAGTCAATTTAATCGAGTCGGGACGTTTTTTTACTGAACTCTTGGAGGGTTGCAAACCCTCCAAGAGTTATACCCGACTCGATTAAACTGACTATCTATTCAGTATTCCCAAAAAAAAGCCCTCACAAACGTGAAGGCTCAATAATTATGAAAAACCAAACTTTAACTCTAATATCTTTATTAGTTGATAGTTGATAGTTGATAGTGAATAGTTGATAGTAAAACACGACTATCCACTATCAACTAATCACTATCAACTATTTTACCTCTTCATACGTCGCATCTTCAACCGTGCTGTCTTTGCCCGCATTACCGCCTTCGTTGGCAGGCCCCTCAGTATTTTGAGCGTTTTCACCACCTTCTTGTTGCGTTGCGTTGTACATGTCTTGGCTCGCAGACTGCCATGCGGCGTTGAGTTTTTCCATAGCTACATCAATTGCAGCAATGTCAGCCGCAGCGTGTGCCGCTTTCAATTCGGCTGCACCACTTTCGATAGCTCCTTTTTTCTCCGCAGGAATTTTATCACCGTACTCTTTCAATTGTTTTTCCGTTTGGAAAACCAATGAATCGGCTTGGTTCATTTTCTCGGCAGTTTCACGGGCTTGGCGGTCAGAGTCGGCGTTGACTTCTGCCTCCCGCTTCATGCGCTCGATTTCGTCTTTGCTCAATCCTGTACCCGCTTCGATGCGTACTGTTTGTTGTTTGCCTGTCCCTTTATCTCTTGCCGACACGTTGATGATACCATTTGCGTCTAAGTCGAAAGTTACTTCCACTTGTGGCACACCACGGGGTGCTGGCGGAATACCATCCAACACGAAACGACCAATCGGACGGTTGTCACGAGCCATAGGACGCTCACCTTGCAATACGTGGATTTCCACGCTCGGCTGGTTATCAGCCGCAGTCGAATATGTTTTTGATTTTTTAGATGGAATCGTCGTGTTGGCTTCAATCACCACATCGTACATGCCGCCCATTACCTCAATACCCAAAGACAAAGGCGTAACGTCTAACAATAAAACGTCTTTCACATCGCCCGTCAAAACACCACCTTGAATGGCTGCACCGATTGCCACAACTTCATCTGGATTCACACCTTTATTAGGCTTTTTGCCAAAGAATTGCTCAACAACTTCTTGAATTTTAGGGATACGAGTCGAACCGCCCACCAAAATCACTTCGTCAATATCACTTGCTTGCAAACCTGCATCTTTCAATGCTTGGCGGCAAGGTTCAAGCGTGCGTTTGACTAAGTTATCAGCCAACATTTCAAATTTTGAACGGGTTAATTTCAAAACCAAATGCTTAGGCACACCGTCAACCGCCGTGATGTAAGGCAAGTTAATTTCAGTATCTTGACCACTTGATAATTCAATTTTCGCTTTTTCAGCCGCATCTTTCAAGCGTTGTAAAGCCATTGGGTCTTTCTTCAACTCAATATTTTCTTGGCTTTTGAACTCTGCCGACAACCAATCAATAATGACTTGATCAAAATCATCACCGCCCAAATGCGTATCTCCATTCGTAGATTTTACTTCAAAAACACCGCCGCCAAGTTCCAAAACCGACACGTCGAATGTTCCACCGCCTAAGTCATAGACGGCAATTTTCATATCTTTTGTGCGCTTATCCATACCATACGCCAAAGCCGCAGCCGTTGGCTCATTGATGATACGTTTTACCGTCAAACCCGCAATTTCACCCGCTTCTTTCGTCGCCTGGCGTTGAGAATCGTTGAAATAAGCTGGCACCGTAATCACCGCTTCCGTTACTTCATAACCCAAGAAATCTTCCGCCGTTTTCTTCATTTTCTGAAGCACCATTGCAGAAAGTTCTTGTGCCGTGTAGCCACGTCCGTCGATGTCAACCCGCACCGTGTCGTTGTCGCCTTTCATCACCTTATATGTAGAGCGACTGATGTCAGTGGTCACTTCCGAGAAGCGATGACCCATGTAACGCTTGATAGACGCAATCGTTTTAGTCGGATTTGTAATCGCCTGACGCTTTGCAGGGTCGCCAATTTTGCGTTCCCCGTTTGCCAAAAAAGCCACCACGGAGGGCGTGGTGCGACGACCTTCGTCGTTAGCAATCACCACAGGTTCGTTGCCTTCCATTACAGCAACACATGAGTTTGTCGTTCCTAAGTCAATACCAATAATCTTAGCCATAATCTTTGTTTCGTTATAAATTAAACGTTAATTTTTGCTTTTAAAATGAGTGAATTTCTATTAGAATTTTAATCAATTTTATTCTATTGTTCAATAAAAGTGCCATGCCA
>JAYTMW010000420.1:0-2197 GCA_043728105.1 Saprospiraceae bacterium
AGAGTGCAGCGATTAGTCCCTGATTCCCTGTTAAAATTTTTTCTGACTTTAAAATTAGAGCTTCTTTTTGAAGTTCTAATTTTACTTTATCACTGGAAATGTTAGATATATTTTCGTCTAACATCACCCAATCTTTGTTCAGCTCTCGTGAAGTTTCAATGCTATGTTTAGGCTTAGATTTCAAGTTTTCAAATTCGGTAGATTTAACCTTTTCCTCTTCTCTTATTTTTGCTTGATGATTTTTAACTCTGCAATTCGTTGAGCAAAATACTTGCTTAGATTTTGAAGGAACAAACAGTTTCTCACAGGTTATGCAGTTTATTGGTTCTAAGACATCCATATAAGTTATCGTTAATGTATCGTAAAGTAAACGTAACGTAAATATACGTAAATTTACGTTAAAAATAGCAAAATATTGAAAATAACACGTTATTACGCTACTAAAACACAATAAAAGTATAAGTGTACATATCATTATTAAATTACTAACGTAAATTTACTTTACAAATTTTTACGCAATTATTTTGATTTATGAATATAATTTTCCAAATTTGTAATGCGAAAGGCATCTGCCTTGGAACTCCATGATAACGGCTTAGGCTAAAAATGGAGTTTTTTTTTGTCCTATATTTATAAAAAATAGGGTTAAAAATTAGGTGTTTTTAGGTCTATATTAAGAGTATAAGAAGGAGATATTTATAAGTAGTTGATTATTAAGTAGTTATGTATATTAAAAATTACCAACTTAGTATTTTGAAATTACCAAGTGAGTATTTTTGAATTACCATAATGTATAAATAAAAGTAATTTATTATTACCAATATTTTTGTATTTTAATAATTATCTTTTATATTTGAAGTAAGTTAAAATTACTCAAAAATTAAAAATTTGGTAACATGGCATACAAAAAAGTAGGAATTTACGAAAAATTCAAAGAAAATCCATTTGTAGAAAAGGCAATTGGAGATATGATAGTTAGGAAAAAAACGCAAGTAATGCGAACAGGCAATAAGGATGAAATTCAAATGATAACAAATAGCAATGGGGGAGTAGAAGGATATTCGGCATTTATGCGATATGTTGAAGTAGATGAGGAAAAGTTTGCTAAGTTATATTTGAGTCAATTATGTTCATTCTGGGATTTAACAAAGGCATCAATAAGAGTTTTTTCTTATATGCTTAGTATCTTAAAACCAAAGCAAGATTCATTTATTTTAAGGATGAATGATTGTTTAGATTATACTAAATATAAAAATCGAAAAGATGTAATGAACGGAATTGGAGGCTTAATTGATTCTGGAATTATAGCAAGAAGTGAATACGAATTTGAGTATTTTCTTAATCCTATGGTAGTCTTTAATGGTGATAGGGTAACATTTGCAAAAACATACATAAAGAAGAAAAAAGATGCAGAAAATGGAAACGAAAACCAACTAAATATATTTAATCAAAATTTAATTGAAGACTTTCAAAATGGAAAGAAAAAAGAAATACAAGGTGATTGCCAAGGTTGAAAATGACAAATTTGTCAAATACAACGTAAACAATTTACTCTTGTTTACTCAATTTCTGGACACGAACTTCAACGGCTGGCGATGGTTTAACGTTTACGAGTACAAAAAGGAGGGCGACGGCTCGCAAATAGGCAGTTTTACCACTAAAAACAGACCTCTAAGGCGTTTTCTCTAAGGCTACTGACTTTCGCACCATTCATCAAAATAAGCTACCGATATTTGATGAATGGTGCGAAAGACAGTAGCCTATCCCTTAGTGGTAATCTCCACCTTAGTTTCTTTCAGGTATCGAGGTACTAATTTTAACTTCTCTTTGAGCATCGTATGTTCTATGTCAATGGTATCAATTTTTATTTTAATCTCTTCAATCTCCTCCATTATCTTACTCACTTTCTTGACTATTTTAGTATCTCTCTCATTCATTTCTTTACCAAATTTAGAACCAATTACATAAGCTAATCCAGATATTGCAAGCGTTAAAAATAAGGCTAATATTACCTTCTCAATCTTGATATTATTCTCTTTTTCATCGTCATTGCTGGACATACCATACAACACGATTCCTCCCACCATCACGGCTGCGGAGAGTGCAGCGATTAGTCCCTGATTCCCTGTTAAAATTTTTTCTGACTTTAAAATTAGAGCTTCTTTTTGAAGTTCTAATTTTACTTTATCACTGGAAA
>JAYTMW010000421.1:0-3557 GCA_043728105.1 Saprospiraceae bacterium
AAGGACTGAATAAACGTTTTTTCTTTTATCCCTAAATTTTTAATAGCCTCCACCACCCGTTTTGTGAACGCAAATACTGAGGGGGTCTTCTTCATATCATAATCGGGTTGGCTTTTTATTTCTATGTTGAAATACGGTAAGGGGCGATTTTTTTCAGCGCAATATTTTTTGACTTCTTTCACTACTTCTTCCAAAGTTGGTTTATACGTTTTGATGGGTTGTTGCTCTTTGAAACGTGGGTTTCCTTTGCTGCCACAATCACATTTTTTGATCTCATCAGCTGTCATATTTATCAACAATAATTGCTCTGATTCTCCTTTTTTGATAGCCGAACCGTCGCTTTTAGTACAAATATCGCCATTGAGCCATGGTTCGTGCGAGACAATCAATTGACTATCGGCACTCACGGCTAAGTCCATTTCGAGCGTAGTCACGCCCAAATCTAAGGCTTTTAGAAAGGCAGGAATAGAGTTTTCGGGCAATAATCCTCTACAACCTCGATGCCCTTGCCAATCAAAATTGGGTTTCGGTTTTTGGTTTTGAGCCGTCAACCTTGCAGAATACTGAGGGGGTAAAAAAAATATGCCCAAAAGTAGAATGAGACTATTTTTTGTCTTTGTCATAATTGTACGTTTTTCTATCGTAAAAATAAAAAAATCCCTTTCAATGTTGTGTTGAAAGGGATTTTTTAATGATTTCTTAACCCAAACTAAGCCGCAGCCAATACAGGAAAACGGCGTTGTGCAAAAGCAAAACCACCGAACAATACGGCACACCACACCAAATCACCGATGATTGAGAATTGAAAAAACGGTAAACCTGCCGTGTAGCACGCTGCCAAACCAACTGCGTTTAAGGGATACATGCCGCCGCCAATCCACACGCCAAAGTTACTGATTATGAAAAAAATCACGGAAGACACAAGGCTTGACGCAACAACATTCTGCACGTTTATTTTTTTCAACATAAAACCACTCAGGGCCGTCATCAGCACTAAACTTGCCGCTGTGAAGTAAAAATTGCTTGAAAACAACGTGAAATTTGGGTAATATTCTTTGTAAACGACATTATTTAACACCAAATCGCTTAACCAAAACGCCGCAAGGGGCAACATAATAGCTTGCCACTTTCTTGAGAAATATGCCCCGCCAAAAAGTGCCATCGCACTGAGGGGTGCCACATTGGGCGGATGCGGCAACAAGCGACACATAGCCGCTAACAAAACAACAAGGGCTAAAATGCCAAAACGAATATCTAATTTGTTCGATTTCATACGCAACGAAATGGTTTTATTTTTTAATGATGCGCAAAGGTAGTGATTTTATTAAAAATATAGACAACGACTTTTCAATTGATTTAGAGTATTACTAAATGTTAAATATTGAGAAAATATGAAATATTATTTGCATAATTTTAATTTTAATTTTGTTCAGTATCTACGTAAATACATTTTTTGTAATCTATTTTCTTAACATTTTAAATTTTTTCTTCATGAAAACTAAATTATCTTTAAGTATTCTTGTAATTGCACTTGTAAGTGTTCTTTTTTGGTTTAACTCTTGTAAACAAGAAAATTTTTCTACTGACTATTCTTTAAAAAACATGAGCCAACTTGTTGAAAAATATAATGTCAATAGGTTGGGTATGGATAAAGGAATGATTGAAAAAGGTAAAGCTCGTATTGTATCTACTCAAAACGATTTTTATGTAGTTCAGTTTCAAGGTTTAAATTCAACACAAAATCTATTTTTTGCACTCCATGTAGAAGGTGCTTTACGTGATTTTAACCTTACTTTTTCTGATGTAGAATTGATACACATGGGCGAAAATTTAATACTCAATTCTTTGAAAGAAGACAATAAAATTTTACTTCAATTAGGAAACCGATTTGTTTATCCTGAAATAGCCAATCTAAAATTTAATCAAAAATTTTCTGGTTTTGGATTAGGTAAATATCCAAACTCTGAAAAGATTTTTTTGGCAAATGAAAGTAGTTTAGGCACAAGAGCAAATAATAATGGTGGGGGTGGATTCGCAGGTTCGAGACCTATTGTTCCTATTTTACCCCCAAGCGATTTGAGTTGTCGTTGTGAAACAAATGGCTCATCTGATGGTAAATGTAACAGTGGAGGTAATGGATCTTCTTCTTGTTCTCGTTCAGAAGGCTCTGGCGAAACGGCTAAAAGTTGTAGTGTTAGTTGTGACAAGGGGTACTTTGCTTGTTGTAGTGATTATTAAATGATTTAATGTGATTTTAAAATTGTTATGTATTTACATAGTACAAATACTATTAAAAATTAATTCAAATCAAAACTCGTTTAAAAATGAAAAAACTAATTAAGATTACCGTTTTAACATTTGTTTTAATTTGTGCCTTTACGCCAAGAGCGGAGGCAAGATTTTGGGGTCCAGAAAATGTGTCATCTCTTTGTACCGATGGTTGGTATGTGGAAATTACACATCATTACGTTTTTTGGATTGAGGTAAGCACAACTATTACATGGCATAGATGCTAAAATACTGCTCTTATCATAGTTTAAAATAAGACCGCTTGAAGTACATCTTTAGGCGGTCTTAAATTTTGTAAATAAATATGAAAAATATGAAAAATTTAATTTTACTTATATTGCTTTTAGGAACTTTTAAGACTGTTGCTCAAGGAAATTGTGACCAAATAGTTAGTGACAGCAAAAGTAAACTTCCTGTTCCATTTGCAATTATTAAAGCAAATGATAAAACTTTTTACACGGATAGTTTAGGGTATTTTAGAATAGATAATCAAATTTTAAATGAAATCACCGTATCTTGTTTAGGGTATGAAAGTAAAACTGTAATTGTTAACTGTAAAGAGTCAGTTATCTTTTTGAAGCCCAAAGCTATAGTTTTACCTGAAATTAAAGTTTCACCAAAATTTACAAAAACGAAAAATTTGGGTGTTACTGAAAAAACAAAAATAAGTGTGAGTGGATTAGACGGTAGCATAATATCAGTATTTATTCCGAACGAAACTTCAACACAAAAAGTGATTTCTAAAATTGTGTTACCCTACAAAGCTGTTAAGCATTTTACGTCTTCGTTCCGTTTCCATATTTACAAAATAGCTGACAATGGTAAGCCTGGAAGCGAGATGATTGAAAGAAATTTAGTTGGATATCCAAGAAAGAAAAAAGGTAAAATAGAGATAGATATTAAAGAATATAATTTAGCGATACCCAAAGAAGGTATTTTTATTGGCATTGAATGGATATCATCTAATAATCCGATTATAGATAAAAAAGGTAACAAATTAGCATCCGACATTGCTATTTTTATGAGCAAAAAATCGAATGAAAAATACCGATGTTGGGAAAAACAAGTACCCAAAGAAAGTGATTGGAAACCATTTTCACTTCAGATGAGAAACCAACTATCTATAAATGTTGGGTTAGTGGTTGATGAATTTACAAATTGAGCTACTTATCACCCACTACCCCACTCACCGACGACACCCCATTTTCATTAAATGCCTCAATCGCATAAAAATATTTTTGCCCAACAGTCAATGCACGAAGTTCTAA
>JAYTMW010000422.1:0-3242 GCA_043728105.1 Saprospiraceae bacterium
CGCAAGCGGAAACGGTGGTAGCGTTCAAAAATCTGATGGTCGGTGTAGCACGCAATATGTAGGTCGTTGTCTATAAAACCTTGACTGATGGATTTATAAACGGGTTCAACCTTCACTTTTGCGCCCATGTCTTTGAAAATCGAAAAGAGCCGTTGCATTTGTTTTTCATTATCCGTGAAAAGATAATTTTTCAAACGGCTGCTGTCATTTTCGTGCAGATTGGTAACGAGTAGGTTAAAATTTTTATTAAAACTGGGTTGCGGTCGGCTGTTAAATTCGATGGTTTGCACCAAATTTACTTGCTGAACGACCCCCTCAGTATTTTCGGTCGAAAACGACTTTGAACCCTTCAAAACCACTATGTTTAAAGCCTCCACATCATCAATCACCTCATAAGGGCGGATGAAAGCACGGTCTTTAAAAATCTCTTTTACTTCTTCGTCTCTATCAAATTGTATGCTGTTGGCAAATATTTCTGCCTTCTCAAAACAGATTTGTAATTTATCCAAAAGCTGTTGTGGGTCACGCAACCAAATAGCGGTATTAGGTTTCAAAATGCGAAAAATGGATACTTTTTGACTGCTATCGAAGCGGGTGTTGATGTTCGGCACAATGCTGATGCGGCTGATTTTTTGTTGCGAAAGCTGGGTCGAAGGGTCAAAACTGCGGATGGATTCGACATCCACATCAAACAATTCGATGCGATACGGATACTCATTGCCGTAGGAATAGACATCCACGATGCCGCCCCGAATGGAAAATTGCCCTGGCTCATACACAAAATCGGTGTGGACGAAACCAAAGTCAACGAGGATTTCAATCATAAAATCCACGTCCATTTTTTCACCCACCTTTATATCAATCCGTTTTTCATCCAAATATCTCGGCGCAACCACTTTCTCAAAAAGGGCTTCGGGATACGTGACAATTATCTCGCCGAGGGCATTTGATTGGCTGATTTTATTAATCGCTTCTGCCCGTTGCAAGACGTTATCGGGCTTGATTTCATCAAATTTCGCTGGATATTTAAACGAATCTGGAAAAAAATGAATGGGCTTTTGCGGCATCAGACTCTGAATGTCATTTTGCAAATAGGCCGCTTCCTCTTTATCCAAAGCCACAATCAAATGCGTTTGAGGATTTTGCAAATATGTTCCCACAAGGACAAAGGATTCCTGTGCGCCAACCAATCCTGTCAATTGCAGGCGAGTGGGCGTAGGTGGGTTGTCGAGAGACTGAGCAATCTGTTGTACCTTTTTTGAATCACGGTACAAGGCGATTAATTGATTTATAGTATCCACGGGGCAAAGATAAAATTTCAATAGCCAAAGCAAAACGCAATGAAAGAATTTACTCGAAAAACATAAATGGATAGGTTTAGTTGAATCTTCTTCCATAAATTTGATAATTTTGATAGGAAAATTTACTTTTGCTAAAAATAACGCTTATGAAAATTCGTAAACTGCATATTAAAAACTATAAAATCTTCGATGATTTGTCTTTAGATTTTACAGATGACAAAGGCAACACTTTAGACTTGATTGTTCTGGGTGGCGAAAATGGTTGTGGGAAAACGACTTTGCTTGAGTTTATTACCAAATTTAGAGATACTGTTCATGCTTTACATAAAAGTTTAAATAGCTTAGAATTTGAAGATAACAATAAAAAAATACATACCATATACGATGAATCAAATTTACCGAGTTCAAAAATAGTTTACTTTCCTGCAAGCAAACTATCTTTCAGAGGTGGTGCATACGTAACTTCTATTACCTTAGAAGATGATAAGGACAAAATGAATCAAATAGCCGTCAAAACTATCCGTGATGAAGTTTTTAAAAACAAAGACACCCCACCCAAGCAAATTATTCAAAAAGGCATCAACGATATCAACGAAATACTGAGGGGTATAGATTTGAACACAAAATTGGTTGATTTAGAATCAGAAGAACTTGTTTTTGAAAGTGCCAATGGTCAACGTATTCATTTCAACGACCTTTCAAATGGAGAGAAAAATTTATATTTTAGAGCGATTTATTTACACAAACTCAACATTGAAGATTCTATTCTTTTGATAGATGAACCCGAAACCTCTTTGCATCCAAAATGGCAAAAGGCGGTTGTGCAATTGTATCAAAACATTGGTAAAAATAATCAAGTCATATTGGCTACGCACTCGCCGCACATCATGGCATCTGTGCCAGCCGAAAGCCTTTTTATTTTGACAATTGATGAAAAAAATAAGAAGATTGTTCCAATCAATGTCGGCAAAGAAGGAAAACACTCTAAAGGTCTTGAACCCAATCGTATTTTGAGAGAAATTATGCAGGTAGAAATGTTGCGTGATTTTGAAACCCAGATAGACATCGAAAAACTCTCTAACTTATTGAATATCAATGATTTTGAGCGAGAAGATGTAGAGGAATTAACGGATAAACTCAAAACACAATTAGGCGTGCAAGACCCTTTTATTATCCGTTTAGATCATCAATTACTCATTTTAAAACGACAAAAAGCGAAACAAGCCGATGCGCTACATTGAGAAAACCAACACTTGTTTTATTTTTGAAAATTGGAAAATTACGAACCCAGCTACAAATTGGAGTCAATTTAATGATAGTGTTGTTAAATTAGCCTTGCATCAACATCTTTGGCAAGAGCAAAAAGGGCTATGTATTTATTGCCAACAATCAGTTCCTCAAAAAGTTAGGGTCAATGCAGGGAGTGTCTTACACCCTTCGCATTTAGAACACATTCGACCAAAAGACAATCATCTGCCTTATACACACCTCACTTTTGACCATTCAAATTTATCCGTATCCTGCGATGGCTTCGATGTCAATGACACACGGAAAAGCCCCGACTTCTGTGGACATAAAAAAGAAAATATCTTTGATGATGCCCTTTTTTTGCATCCATTTGAGATTGCTAATATTGAATCATTTTTTCAATATGATTTGAATGGACATATAAAACCCAACACTTCAAAATCTTCTATTGAGCAAAATCGAGCGCAATATTCCATTGATTTATTGAATTTAAAAGACCCTATTCTTAATCAAATGAGAGAAGATAATTATAATATCATTTTGTAATTAGAGCAAAATGGCGAAATCGTTATTGAAGATTATCTAAATGAAAATGAGCCTGAATTACCTAAATTTCATTCTATGTTGAAACAGATGTTTATGGTATAATTTGTCTTCTATTTCCTAAAAATACTGAGGGGTATCCTCAAAAAA
>JAYTMW010000423.1:0-2248 GCA_043728105.1 Saprospiraceae bacterium
CATTACAATTTGAATAAATATGAGACACGGGTGATGAATTGGTTTGGGCCGGGGAATGGGGCTTATTTTAGTGAAATTGTTCGGAAATTGATTGATAAAATGTAGATTTCTTTTACACTAATTAACGGATTTTTTGATTGAAAATAAAATAATCTGTATATTTAATTCGTTAATCCAATTACAACAAAATCATTAAAATTTATTTCTCAAAATTCGCTAAAATCGCTTACATGAAAAGATTTTTTTTACTTATGCTTGGATGCTTTACAGTGATAGCTCTATCAGCACAATCACAGATAAAAACAAGCCTTATTTATGCAGGAACTGCCTCCCAATCAGGACTGGGTGGCAACCCCAATTTTGGTTTTTCACTTGGTCATCAACACGCTATATGGAGTCGAACAAAATTCAAGATATTGATGACTGAAAATTTGGAATACAAACAAACAGGTTTTATTTATTTCAATAGTGGATTAGGCGGTGTTATTTATACAGAAGGTGACATCAATTTTGTCAATGTAAAAGTTGACACCCGTGCGAGAATTGGGAAAGATTTTTTCTTTGATGCTGGTCTTTACGCCTCTTATGCTTTGCTCAATTCAATATCAAATGGTAAAGCTATATTTATCGAAGAATGCTCTCCAACAAATGCTAATCAAGGCACTTGCACCCAACCCACTAATAGAAATATTTCCAATAATTTTGACGATATAGACTATGGAATTCTATTGGGCGGTGGTTTTCAATACAAAAAAGTAATTGTAAATCTTGACCTTCAATATGGTTTAGCGGAAGTTGTCGCAACAACTCGAACAATTTTAACCTTGCAACAAATAAATCTTAGTGTGGCTTTTCCTTTTTCTTTGAAGAAAAAAGATGCCGTAAAATAATGACAAGTTGTTGATTATCAATAAGTTGCATATTTTTTCAATTTATAAATTTCGAAAATTGATTAAAAGAGGCCCCTCAGTCCCGAAGGGAATCGGGATGTCGCTGAACTCCATATTTTGGCATTTTTTTGAGCCAAAAAATGAAAGTTAACCGTGTTAGTTGCCGTATTGGATTATTTTTTTTTGAGAAAAACGAAGAGGTAGGGCTTCGTGTGTTGGTTTGGCGTATCGAATAATTTAATGAATGGTTTTTTTGCGTTGTTCATGGCATCTGTTAAGACAAGGCATGCCTTGTCTCTACGGAGGGTCGTTCTCCAAATAGAATTTGAATTTGAAGGTATATTATGAAAAATGAACGAAAATCACATCGTAGAGACAAGGCACGCCTTGTCTTAACAGATACCATGAACAACGTACAAAATCCATTCATCCAATTATTCAAACCGTCAAATCAACGCACGGAGACCTACCTTTTCGTTTTTCTCAAAAAAAAACATCCAAAATGGCAAAAATACTGAGGGGCCCTCTTCGCCAAATTTCAAAAGAAATGTTAGATAGATGAACGGAGGAAACTACCTCTTCGTTTTTCTTAAAAGGTCTAAAAAAAAATTATCCTATACGGGAAAATCCTATAAAATCTTAAAAATCTTACGCATCCTAATTCAAATTTTGGAAAGGATACCCCCTCAGTATTTTGACTTTTTTTTACTATTTTTGCCCGTAAAATTAACTATTTATGAAATTTCTAAAAACTTTATCTGACCCAAATCCATTATCCATTGATTGGGTTTGCATCGCCCGCATTGTCGTGGGCGGCTATTTTATCATGCACGGAAAAGGCTTGTTTAATGCTGCGGACATGGCTGGTTTTACCAAATATTTGGCTAATGATTTGCATTTTCCGATGCCTACGCTGATGGCTTATTTGCGTACAGGCGCAGAGTTTTTTGGTGGCATTATGCTCGTTTTGGGGCTTTACACCCGTGTTGGAGCGTTTTTAATCATGTTTACGATGCTTGTTGCTGCGTTCACGGCGGCCAAAGGTGACTTGATTGGCGAAGGTGAAACGGTGGTTGTATATGCCGTTTTTTGTTTGACTTTTATCTTGGTTGGGTCGGGCAAATATTCTTTGGATGCTTATTTGAGTGCGAAAAAGAATGGTTGATTTGTAGCTTGATGTAGCTTACGGATTTATCCGTAAGTTACATAGGGGTAAAAATGATTTGAGTTGTCGTAACTTAAATCATTTTTTTATTCTAAAAACTTTATGTCATGAAAGTATTATCATTCTTTTTTTTCGTCGGTTTTTTGGGTTTACAAAGCCTTGTATTTGCTCAAAATGAAACCAAAAATTTTGA
>JAYTMW010000424.1:0-8672 GCA_043728105.1 Saprospiraceae bacterium
TTTTTTGAGAAATAATGGATTATTTAAAAAGAATTTAACGCAGAGTAAAGGAAATAGAATGACTAAGTTGGGTATATTATTTTTTGTTTAACGCCTTAATCAAACATCTTTAGAATTTTTATCCGAACTCAAAAATAACAATTCCTGAGATTGGTTTGAGCAAAACAGAGTCATGTATTAATCAGGTAATTGTATTGTATTTCACGTGAAAAATCCTGTAAAATCCTAATAATCCCAATTCAAGTCAAAAAATACTGAGGGGCCCTCTTCGCCAAATTTTAAAAGATACGTTTGCAGATGAACGGACCAAATTACCTCTTCGTTTTTCTTAAAAAAAAATTATCTAATTGGGAAAGTATAATTCGGATACAAATACCTTTGTTTTGGGATACAAAAATGAGTAATTCTTAATGTCTAAACCGCAATTTTGATTAACTAAAATTATTATTTGGTACACTAAAATCAAACATTCGGATACAAATAGGCTAAAATTGGGATACAAAAAAATCAAGTTTCATACCATTAAACCACGATTTTGATACACTAAACAATTTATTTAGTACACCAAAAACAAGTATTCGGATACAGAATCACTTGTTTTGGGATACAAGTATTAACCGCTGATTTTGCTAATTTAAAATCAATATCCAACAAAATAAGCGTAATATCAGCAAAATCACCGTATTCTAAGATTTAAAAACCCAAAGCGGCATTACCAATTATTCATTAAAAAACATGCGTTTAAAAAACAAATTAGCCCTCATAACAGGCGCAGGGAAAGGCATCGGTGAAGCGATTGCAATCGGTTTTGCCAAAGAAGGTGCCGACATCATCATCAATGAATTGCACGGTGCAACCTACGCCGAGGAAGTTGCCGACCGCATACGAGCGTTGGGCAGACACGCTGAGGTGATTTACGCTGATATTTCGCAAGTACCCGAAATACGCAGCATGTTTGCGCACATCAAAAATCAGTACGGTCGATTGGATATTTTGGTGAACAACGCAGGCATCACAGGTTGGAGCGATTTTTTTGAAACCGACGAAGCCATTTTTGATAAAGTGATGAATCTAAACGTCCGTGGCACCTTGTTTTGCTCCATTGAAGCGGCTAAAATTATGCGTGAAAATCCTCTTTTTAGTGAAAATACTGAGGGGGTAACTTTGAATCGGGTAGGAGGGAGTATCATCAATATTTCTACCATTTGCGCTGTTTTAAGTGTTAAGAATTTGATTTGTTATTCAACAAGCAAAGGCGGTATTCACGCTATGTCCGCACAAATGGCAGTTGAGTTAGCACCTTATAATATACGAGTGAACACCTTTGGGCCGGGGGCAATCAACACCGACCGCAACCTCAAAGAAGACCCAGATTACAGAACCAATTGGGGCAGCGTAGTCCCCATGCAACGCACGGGCGAACCCGAAGAAATGATAGGCCCCTCCGTATTTTTGGCTTCCGACGAGTCAAGCTACGTCACGGGGCAGTTGTTTTATGTGGATGGTGGTTGGAGTGTGCAAGGCAAGTTTGCGGAGAGTAGTATGGCGGCACAATTGAAGAATACGAAGGATAAGTGAAGGGGCATTAAAAACTAAAAATTAGGGATTAAAAATTGTGTAAATTGCTGATAATCAAGTGATTAGCAATTTTTTATTTTTTAATTAAAAACATTTTGTTGTCTGTTTTATTATTGTATTTTCGCACAAATAAGATGACTATGAAGGACTTACAACAAGCCTTAAAACAAAAAACCTTTCGGTGGTTGCCAAAGCATTTGAATCATATTGCTGAAAATATTGTTTTTAAAAAGCGCAACGTTTCTTTTTTGGCAATTAATGCGCTGTTTAGGGTAGAAGGTACTGAATCTGGACAAAATGATGCTCCCTATGAGGATAGTTTCTGGATAAAAGGTTTTCTAAATGCCTTACCAAATGACCAATTAAGGCTGAAAAGTGAAAGTATAGAAGTTGTTTTTCAAATTGATAGAAATTTTAATATTATTCCTATAACTGCTTACAGTGAATCTGATGACTAAAGAACAAGAAGCCGATTATATACAATCACTTTCAGTAGTTCAATTGAAAGTATTGGGGGCTGATGTTCAATGGGTTGAAATGGATTTATCGGAAGAGCTAATTGCTAAAAATATGACAAAGGAACAACAAGCCAGTTATTTTCAATCTTTATCTGTTAAGGAGTTGAAAGAACTTTCTGCAAAAGTAAAATGGGAAAAAGTAGTTATGTCAGAAGTGGCTGAGTATGATGACGATGATGACAGTATTCATGTACATGAAATACAGGATTATGCTGTTGCCGAGCCGCAAACGCCCTACGGCATGGAAGCAAAAATGCAAAAAACGGGTTTAACAAAAACACAAATTTTGACCATTGAAAACGATAAAACACAAGCTACAATTTCCGAAATCATGCTTTATTGCAAAGGCTTAGATATTCCTTATGCTCAAATCCTACCAGAATTATACGTTGGTTAGTCCAAAGTAGTCGACAATTTTAATTGCCGCTAAATTTATTTATTAAAAAACACCCCCTCAGTATTTTAGCGTTTTTTATCTAACTATTTGATTTTCAAGTATTTATGAAGCATTTTATCTTGGAATTAGTCTATTTATTTCATCTTCCCAAAAACTACTTTCGATAAAAATATTAGGATTTATGGATAAAAAACGTTGTTTTAAATCATTTACGTGAGAAGGTGTATATTTATTTTTCTGAAAAGCACCATCCCCTAATTCGGTTCTAATTTGTTGTATAAACTCTTTGAAAAATAACAGACATTGCGCAAGTTCTGCAACAGAACGGTTCAATGTATTCATTATTTCGAAGTCTGACTCATGATTTAATATAAGTATTCTATCTTCATTTGCTGTATCGAAGCAAATTATATCACCGCAACCGTCAGAACCAAAAATCCAATAGTGCTTTGTTTTTTCATTCAAATCTTTATAGCTTTCACGGAAATAATCATAAATATTGTAGAATTTCTTGTCATTATCAATTGACCCAAAGCCCAAAAAAGGTGCAGCACTTTTAGGAAATCCATTTTTCAAAAATAATTTCGTAGCTTCTTTTAATGGGCTTTTTGCCAACTCTTTTTGGTCAAATACCATCCATTTAAGGTTTTTGTCTGGTAACCATCTTTTTTTAAATTCTTCTGGATTCATTTTTAAATGCTTCTTTATTTTTTGTCAATAATTAGGCGTAAAAGTAGCACATAAATTTATTTGCGGATAAAAGTATAAATTATCATAAATAAATATAGTTATATTAGAAATAAATAGTTTTTAGCGGCAAATAAAATTGCCGACTACTGATGTGCGCAACTTGTGGAAAACACCCCCTCAGTATTTTGCCGTTTTTTCATATCATTTTAGTATTTTTGCGGGCTTTTGGCATGAAAAAACAAAATAATTGAACGGGTAAACGGTAATCTATTGATTTTCAAAGGTTTATACTTTCGTTAAATTAATATTTTACTGAACAATACTATGAAGATATGCGGTTAAAGACACTCGAAATAAAGGGTTTTAAAAGTTTTGCGAATGAAACGGTCATTCACTTCAACGAAGATGTCATTGGCATTGTCGGGCCCAATGGCTCGGGCAAGTCCAATGTGGTGGATGCTATTCGCTGGGTTTTGGGTGAGCAAAAAAGTGCGGAATTGCGTCTCGATAAGATGAATTCGGTTATTTTTAATGGCACTAAAAAACGCAAAGCGGGTCAGTTGGCGCAAGTGACTTTGACTTTTGAAAACACCAAAAATGTTCTTCCTACCGAATATACTTCCGTCGCCATCACCCGTATGCTCTATGCGTCGGGCGAATCTGAATACCGTTTGAATGGCGTGACGTGCCGTTTGAAAGACATTACGACTTTGTTCATGGACACGGGCATCGGCTCAAATTCTTACGCTATTATTGCCCTCGGCATGGTGGATGATATTTTGAATGACAAGCAAAACTCTCGTCGGGCGATGTTTGAACAGGCGGCGGGTGTTTCAAAATATAAGCAACGGAAAAATGAAACGATGAACAAATTGAACTCCACGGAGGAAGATTTGAATCGGGTGCAAGATTTACTTTTTGAAATTGACACCAACTTAAAATCGCTTGAAAAACAAGCCAAAAGGACGCAAAAATATTTCGATTTAAAAACAGAATATAAAGAATTGGCGATTGATTTGGCGGTGCTAAAACTTTCTACTTTCAAGGAAGAATACAAGAAATTAGAGAAGCAAATTGAGACTGAAACGGATATTTATCGCCAAATTGATGTTGAAAGCATCCAATTAGAAGCTCAAATTGAAAAAGATAAGAAAAATAATATTGACAACGAGCAACTTTTGGGCGACCGTCAAAGGGAACTCAACTCGATAGTCGGCAGAATCCGTGGCATGGAAAACGATAAACGCATGGCGCAACAACGCAAGGCTTTTATCGAACAAAATATGCAAAAAATTCAAGAACAATTGAGTTCGTCGAAGGGGCGTTTGCAGCAATTGGCGGAAGATATTGAGTATTATAGAACGGAAATTAATTCTGAAAAACGCCTTGAATCTAAGTTTGAAGACCAACTTGGCGAAGCCAAAAATAAGCTCGATTCGGTGCGTGACAATCACGGCTCGTTGAAAGCCGATTTGGATATTTTCTTGAAAAAGCAACAGGAAATTGAACGTGAAATAATTGAACACGAAAAGCAAAAAGCAATCTCGACCAACCAAATCGAAAACCTACAACGTGACATGCAACGCACGGACGAAGACACCCGTGGGCGGCGTGAAGAGGTCGAAATACTGAGGGGTAAGGTGGATGAACTTGCGGGCAAAGAAAATACACAACTCATTGATATTCAACAAGTTGAGAAGGAAGAAGAGAAGCGTTTAGGCGATTTGGAAAAGGCAAATCTCAATTTGGAAGACCTCACAAAAAAATTAGCGGACATCAATCGGACGTTGGATTCTAAGAAAAACGAGTTCAAATTGACCAAATCTATGGTCGAAAGTTTGGAAGGTTTTCCAGAATCTATCCAGTTTTTGAGTAAGGATAAAACGTGGAAAGCACCGCTTTTATCTGACCTTATTTACGTGCAAGAAGCCTATCGCACAGCTATCGAAAATTATCTTGACCCGTATTTGAATTACTACGTTGTTCAAAATTTGGAGGAGGCTTACGGGGCGATTCGCTTGTTGAGTAATGCGCAAAAAGGGAAGGCCAATTTCTTTTTATTGGATGCTTTTAAAGACACAAAATATGTAACGGATGGTTTGGTGAATGCTCGCCCCGCCGTGGAATTGGTTCAAACGGATGCGCAATATCAGCCACTTTTTAGCTTCCTTTTAAACCAAGTTTTGATTTCAGAAACGGAAAATTTGTCTGATTTTAAGTTTGATACTGAGGGGGTTGTTATTTTGGCAAAAAGTGGCGCAACGAGCCGTAAAAAATTCAGTATTTCGGGCGGTTCGGTTGGGCTTTTTGAGGGTAAAAAAATTGGACGTAAGAAAAATTTAGAAATATTAGAAAAAGAGATAAAAGATACTGAGGGGTCGGCCGCTGACATGCAAAAAAAGCTGACGCAAGTGCGGGCAGATATTTCTTTTTTGAAAAACAATGACCGTAAAAAAGACGTGACGGCACTCAACGAAATCTTGAATAAAATCCGTCAAGAAAGAGTGTTTTTGCAGACCCGATTAGACAATTTTTCAACCTTTTTGGAAGAGGCTGACGATAAGAAAAAGTTGTCGATAGAATCCATTGAAAACTTAAAAAAGAAGATAATAAACATTGATAATCAATTGGTTACGCAACGAAAAGAGGAAGAAGCGGTGAAAATGCAAATGGCAAACGCTGATGGTTCTTATCGAAATGTGGCGGACATGATGACGCAATTTTCACAGGCTTATAACGAGAAAAATATTGAATTTATTCGCCAACAAAATAAGGTATCGACGCTCCAAAATGAGTTGAGTTTTAGAGAAAGACAACTCACTGAAAACCAAACTTTGCAGACCACCAACGAAAAAAGTTTGGTGCAACAACGTGAAGAATTGGAACACGTGGACGCAGATGTGGAGCGTTACGATGTGGATTTGAAGGAAGGTTATAAGCAACGGCGAGAGCGTGAGGGCGGTTTGAATGAGTTTGAACAGGCATATTTCCAAAAGAAAAATGCTATCAATAAAATGGAGGAAGATTTGAGAAAACTCAATCGCCAGCGCATGGATTTACAGTCATTGGTCAATAACTTGAAGGATAGATTCAATGATTTGAAACTCAATATCACGAGCATCGGCGAGCGTTTACAGGTCGAGTTTAGCATGTCCGTAAATGATGTGATTAACCTAAAACCAAAGGAAGGACTCAACAAAGACGACCTCCAACGCAAGGTGGACAATCAAAAACGTCAATTGGATACGTTTGGCGAAATCAACCCAATGGCAGTCGAGGCATACAACGAAATGAAGGAACGCCACGACCTCATTGACACCCAACGCAACGACATCGTGGAAGCCAAAATCTCTCTTTTGGAGACCATGAAAGAGATTGAGGAGACCGCCACGGCGCAATTTATGGAGGCATTCAACACCGTGCGGTTGTCGTTTATTGACGTTTTTAAATCGCTTTTCTTTGAAGAAGACGACGCTGATTTGATTTTGACCGACCCGAACAATCCGTTGGAGTCGAGCATCCAAATCATTGCGAAACCGAAGGGGAAACGTCCGCAAAGTATTCATCAGCTTTCGGGTGGAGAGAAGACTTTGACGGCAACGGCTTTGCTTTTTGCGTTGTATCTCTACAAGCCCGCACCGTTCTGTATTTTTGACGAGGTGGATGCGCCTTTGGACGATGCGAACATCGAAAAATTCAATAAAATCATCAAGAAATTCTCAAAAGATTCGCAATTCATCATCGTCACGCATAATAAGGCGACGATGGCGGCGGTGGATGTCATATACGGGGTACACATGCCTGAACAAGGTGTGAGTGAGGTAACGCCCGTTGATTTTAGGGAGTTGGGACATGTGACGGAGTTGGCGGCGGCGTAATTTGGGCGAAATACTGAGGGGGTAATCAATAAAAAAGGCTCATAACTAATTGAAAATCAATAGGTTATGAGTCTTTTTCGTTTATATATTCCAATCAAATTTTAATAATTTTCTTAGCAAAAAGCACCTGATTTTCGGTTCTGATATACAAAAGATAAGCACCCGAGGCGAGTTCCGACACGTCAAAAGTTTTGTTTTGCAATTTCGTCATTTTTACCAATTGTCCTACCAAATTATAAATTAATATGTCAGCATTATCGGTATCTTCTCCTTTTATTGTGATGAAGCCAGATGATGGATTTGGGAAAAGATTGAAAGGTTCGATGGTTTTAGGCTTTGGGAAAACGCAATCATTTGTGGGAATTTGTTGAGGTTCAGTTACAACCAATTGTGTATCACCATTTCCCAATTGACTCACTCTATTATTTCCCCAAGAATAAATTGAGCCGTCTATTTTACACGCAATTGTATGTAAACCGCCCGTTGAAACTGATTTCCAATCGAATGATGAGCCAATCTGAATTGGAGCATCTTTTTCAATCAAAGTTCCGTTTCCAAGCTGTCCATTATGATTTGCTCCCCATGCCCAGAGAGAGCCATTGTTTTTAATAGCCATTACGAAATCACCATACATACCAACTGAAAGAGTACGCCAATCATTATCTTTACCCAATTGAGTAGGTAAGGTTTTGGAAATATACAAGCAACCTTGTGATTGTCCATCCCAAATCCATAAGGTTCCATTCTTTTTTAATCCGATACAACCATCTCTATAGAATTGAATAGCAGACCAATCATTGTCAATACCAATTTGAGTAGGTTTAGTAATTTCCGAATTTCTTCTACTATTTCCTAACGAAGGTGAAACAAAACGATTCAATCCCCACATCCATAGAGTACCATTTTTTTTGATTCCAAAAGAGTAGTAATAACCTAAGAATACGTGTTGCCAGTCATTGTCAATACCTATTTGTTTAAGTTTATTACTTGATTTATTTGTACCATTACCTAATTGACCATACCAATTGTTACCCCAACCCCAAAGTGTTCCATCTTTTTTAATAGCTAATACATCTTTCATAACGAAAATTGATTGCCAGTCTTTGGAGGAGTCTATCGGGGCAGGTGTATTTGACTTAAAGAAGGTAGAGTCATTACTCTTATCTGGATAAATCGAAAAGCCCCAAACCCAAAGTGAGCCATCTTTTTTGATAGCAGCCACGTTATTATCTCCACAAGATAAGGTCTTCCAATTACCATCTGTGCCAATTTGAATCGGATTTTTTTTGGTTATAAAAGTGCCATCGCCTAATGCGCCGAAATCGTTCTGCCCCCAAGCCCATAATGTTCCATCAGTTCGGATTGCAGTGCCACCTGCAAATCCAGCTTTTGCAGTTTCCCAACATTGAGCATTTGAAAATTCTTGTAGAAAGAGAAATAAAAATAAAAAAATAAAAGTGAGTTGTTTTTTCATGATGCTATAGTTTAAGTGGTTTTAAAATTATTTCTTTAATATACTCGTCTGAAATTGGTTTTGGGATTTTGCGAAACCTCCTGTAGCGGCGGATTTAACCGACCTGTGCGATTAAAAATGTTCGGCAACATCTATCA
>JAYTMW010000425.1:0-5119 GCA_043728105.1 Saprospiraceae bacterium
CTTTACCTGCCTACCGTCAGGCAGGTTCAATATTCACTTATTTTACATCGTTACACTCGTTTCAAAACTACTTAAACAAATCCCTCAAAGCGGGTAAAATCTCTCTAAATTGGAAGCGAAACCCTTGATTTTCAACTTTCTTTGAAGAAACTCGAGTGCTGCTTAAAACCACATCTGCCATTTCGCCCATCGCCAATCTTAAAGCAAATACAGGCGTAGGTATCATCAAATAGCCACCACCTTTTGCCTCCGAAATAGCTTCCGTTAGTTCAAAATTTGTGAGTGCATTGGGTGCAACAGCGTTGTAAGTGCCTTGTGCTTTTTCATTTTCGATGGCCCAAACAAACATGTTACAAACATCTTCTATGTGAATCCATGAGAACCATTGCTTGCCATTTCCGAAATAAACACCCAAGCGAAACCAAAAGGAAATGAGCATTTTTTCTAAAGCACCACCTTTTGTAGTCAATACTATGCCGATGCGCAAAGCTATGGTACGAATACCGAGCGAGGATATTTCATTAACATATTTTTCCCATTCTACTGTGCTTTCTACCAAAAATCCGTTACCTGCCGTTGATTCTTCCGTCATAATATCATCTTGACGATTTCCATAAAATCCAATCGCCGAAGCTGAGAGATAAGCTTTGATTTTTAGAGATTTATCTTTTATGAAATGACCCAAAAGTGCAGTTGATTGAGTCCTACTTTGAATAATGAGTTTCTTCCGAGCGTCAGTCCACCTTTTATCAGCAATGCCTGCGCCCGCAAGATTAATGATGTAATCCGCTTGCATTAAAGCAACTTCATCAATAGTACCTTTTTCAACATCCCAAACATAAGCAGGAAACTCTGTTTCAAGATTTTGACGACGACTGAGGTGAATAACTTTATAGCCACGATCCCTCAATATTTCACTCAATCGTGTACCCACAAGACCGGTGCCCCCGGCAATAAGAACTGTTCGCATAGTATAAAATGATAGAAGTGTATATTTTAAACGGTTACAACAATAAACATAATCTTTTTCAAAAAGTTTTTAAACTTATCATTGACAATGTTTCGCTTTTTTTATACCTTTATTTTAGTATATTTTATGAATAAAATTTCATTTATAAAAATTACAAACAAAGCAATTTTAACCAAAACAATTAACTATCAGATGGAAAAAATCTCTTTATCAATAGGCATAGTCTGTCTATTCAGTTTAATGATTATCTCTTGCCAGAATGAAAAAACAGAGCATTTTGAAAATGCACATTCCGCAAAAACAGATAAAATGCCAACTGAAATCGTTTCTCAAAAAGAAAAGAAACTAATATCTCCAACCGACGACATTTATGCTCAAATCGCTGTTGAAACCTGCAATTGCTTGAGTCCGATGTTAGAAAAAGCAGAAGAAGCCGACCGTTTAATGAGAGAAGATCAACAAAGCAAAGTTGGTCAAATCTTAGAAGAAGTTGAAAAACTGCGCCCCAAAGCCGAAATTTGTAGTGCGGAAATAAAATCTAAATATAGTAATTTAACATCCACTCGTGATCAAAAGAAAATATTAGAGGCTCTAAACAAATATTGCCCCGAGTCCGCAGCACTTTTGAGAAAGACTCTTTCAATGAATTTGACACAATAATACAGCAATTTTTCTAAAATTTCCCGTTTCTTATTCATAATAAAAACCGTGTGATATGATTTGTATCACACGGTTTTTTATTTTGCTTAAAATTTTATTTCTTCGCACTCGTCTATGAAAGCATCCCCTCAGTATTTTCGAGAAAAACAGCATCATACATCATAAAAGATTGATTCTCAATATGTTAGAAGTAAGAAATTTGACTAAGACTTATAAAAGTGCAGGTAAGGATTTGACGGTTTTGCACGAAGTAAATTTCGCTATTCCCTCAGGTGACTCGCTTGCCATTGTGGGGCCATCGGGTAGTGGTAAAACGACTTTATTAGGGCTTTGTGCGGGCTTAGATAGAGCCTCATCAGGTTCTGTTATTTTGAATAATGTGGCGTTAGATAGTTTGAGTGAAGACGAACGTGCGGCTATTCGGAATCAATATGTGGGTTTTGTTTTCCAAAATTTTCAATTAATTCCTACTTTGACGGCTTTAGAAAACGTGATGGTGCCTTTGGAATTAAGAGGTGAGCGCAATGCAGAGGCTCGTTCAATGGTGCTACTCGAAAAAGTAGGGCTTGCAGATAGGCACGATCATTATCCCGCTCAACTCAGTGGTGGCGAGCAACAACGCATAGCCATTGCAAGGGCTTTTTCTAACAGCCCGAAAATTTTATTTGCCGATGAACCAACGGGTAATTTGGATTCAGACACGAAAGAAACCATTGAAAACCTCCTTTTTGAACTCAATCGTGAAGCTAAAACGACGCTTATTTTAGTGACACATGATTTGGAATTGGCAGCTAAAACCAATCATATTTTGAAATTGAAAGGCGGTAGAGCAGTAGAATAATTTTTTTTTAAAAATTTCGTACCCCCTCAGTATTTTTCATAAAAAGTAGGCTTTTTTGTTATTTTTACAAAAAAAAATAAAACAAAAAGCCATGCTTACGAACTCCGTTGCCATTCTCTGCGTCTTATCTTTCAATATTTATCTCGCTTTTCAGCTTGAGCGCATTCCTCAATTGAAGGCTTTGAGTGCTTCGCTCATTGTCATTATTTTGGGTGCGTTGGAAGCTAATTTTGGTTTGATTCCCACATCGTCATCAGCACCGCCGCTTTACGATGGCATTTTTGCCTACGTAGCGCCCTTGCTTATCGTCTTTTTAATGCTTGGTATTCAATTAAAAAGTCTAAAAAAGGCAGGGTTTCCGATGATTTTCAACTTTTTCTTAGGCGCATTTGGCATTATGGTGGGTGTGACTTTGGGCATGTTGGCGGTGCATGGAAGGCTATCGTTGGGTGAAAATTTTCATGTCGTCGGCGGCATGATTACAGCCACATATACAGGCGGGAGTACGAATTTGAACGCCGTAGCTTTGACTTATAATTTTGCAAAAGAAGGCACTTTATACGCCGCCATTAGTGCCGTGGACAATATCACAACCGCTTTGTGGCTCGGTGCGTGCATTTTGATTCCAAAATTCATGAAAAAACGTTTTCCAACCAAACGACAAGGCGCAGCCACCAATGAGAACTATTCCGAACAACTCAAAGAAGAATCAACCATAAGCCCTTCGGATATAGGTATCCTTATTGCCTTGGGTTGCGCCATACTTTTCACGGCAGAACAATTGGCGGTACTGATTCCGAAAATTCATCGTATTATTTGGCTTTCAACCATGTCTTTGGTGTTGGCACAAGTACCTTTTGTTCAAAAACTGAGGGGTAGCCGCACAATTGGCATGTTTTGCTCTTATTTATTTTTGAGTGTGATAGGTGCATTTTGTGATATTCCTGCCTTGTTAAAAGACGGACATACCGCTTTGACATTGGTGATTTTTGTGACTATCGTTATATCGGTACATACTTTTTTTCAGTTTGGTGTTGCTTACTTTTTGAAACAAGATTGGGATATTATGGGCATCGCTTCACAAGCAAATGTAGGCGGCGCAGCAACGGCTTTGAGCGTGGCGAAGAGTTTGGATAGAGAAGATTTGGGTTTGGGCGGCATTATGATAGGTCTTTTAGGCAATGCGGTTGGCACTTATTTAGGTGTTTTAATGGCAGAGTTTTTAAAGGCTTATTTATGAAAAATGGATAAAAAAAAACACCCCCTCAGTATTTTCAACCGAGAGAGTGTCTTTTTATGATTCGTTTCAATTTTTTTATTAAAAATAAAAATAAAGCATAACTCATTGATTGTATAAGGTTTATGCTATTTTATTTCTTTTTTTAACCTAAACGAATTTCATCCTCATTGTCATTAAAGAACTTATAGACATTGATAGGATATTCAGGTTCGGGCTTAATATAAACCCATTTTTGATACTTGAGATACCAACGATGAACCTTGTTCGGGAATCCTTTTTTCAAATAAGCCTCCACAAACGGATGCACGTGTAAGAACATTTTGCCTTTCGGGCGTGCTTGCAAGACTGAGTCCAAATCACGATCAATATCATCGGTTAACAATACGGTCGGTTGAATCTTACCTGAACCGCCACATGATGGACACATCTCAGCGGTGTTAATGGTCAATTCGGGACGCACACGCTGTCGTGTAATCTGCATCAAGCCGAATTTACTAAGCGGGAGAATTGTATGTTGGGCTCTATCTTTGATCATATAATCTTTCATTGCTTTTTGCAATGTTTTTTTATGTTCAAGATCTCTCATGTCAATAAAATCTATGACAATGAGACCACCCAAATCACGCAAGCGCAATTGTCTCGCTATCTCTTCCGCCGCTTCCATGTTGACTGCCAAAATGGCATCGTCAGTGGAAGCTGAACCTACTTTATGCCCACTATTGACATCAATAACATGCATGGCTTCGGTGTGTTCAACCACCAGATAAGCACCACTTGTCATCGTCGCCGTCTTTCCGAACGCCGATTTTATCTGGCGATGAACGCCGTAGTGGTCAAATATGTGCTTATTGTTTTTGTACAGCTGTACAATTTTCATTTGCTCAGGTGAAAAACCTGATAAATAATTTTTGACACTTTCAAAAGTGTCTTTGTCATCTACTACCACTTGTGAAAAACTCTCATTTAAGAGGTCACGTAAAATACTGGTAGTTTTGTCTAACTCACTAAGGAGTTTAGCCGGTGGCTGAGCTTGCTTGAGTTGGAAAAATATTTTATCCCATTTTGATGTCATTTGCATCATTTCCTCATGCAACTCAGCGGTGTTTTTACCTTCGGCAGCCGTCCTAACGATGACTCCGAAATTTTTGGGTTTGATACTCTCCGCGATGTTTTGAAGTCGCTTTCGCTCTTCCGAGCTGGCAATTTTCTTTGAAACCGCAATAACGTCGGTAAAAGGAGTCAGCACTAAAAAGCGTCCTGGAATTGTGATTTCACAACTCAAACGAGGGCCTTTTGTGCCAATGGGTTCTTTCAGAATCTGGACTAAAATATGTTGCCGTTTTGCCAACACTTGATCCACCTTTCCATTTTTATTGATGTCAGGTTCGATTCTAAAATTGTCTAAATT
>JAYTMW010000426.1:0-2428 GCA_043728105.1 Saprospiraceae bacterium
ATTTTGAACCACCAAAAAGGACGAACCGCTACACTTACAATTGATGATTTGAAGGATGAAAACAACAACCCTTCAGGCACTCGTGTAACTATCAGAATACCTACATATTGAATTAAAATAAAAATCTTAACATGATAGCTTTGGTTTTCTTAAAAATTCTACCATTTTTACGCTATGATTCAATGTTTCTATTTCAACTCATAGTCAATTTAAGTAAAAATGAAAGCTATAATCATTGACGATGAACAATCAGCAAGAACAGCCCTAACAGAATTGTTGACAGAATATTTCCCAAATGTGGTACAGATTGTGGCAACTTGCGACAATCCTTATTCTGGTATAGAAGCCATAAAAAGGCTTAATCCCGATGTCGTTTTCTTGGATGTGGAGATGCCTGAAATGACTGGTTTTGAGATGTTGAAACGAATTGATTTCCCAAATGTAAGCTTTAAAGTCATATTTAGCACCGCTCATGGGCATTATGCCGTGCAAGCCTTTCGCCATAGTGCCACTGATTTTCTACTCAAACCTGTTAAGTTGGAGGAGTTGATTGAAGCAATTATGAAGGTAAAAGAAGGGATTTTGCGCAATCAACAAAGCGTAGAAGCGAAAAAATATCAAGCTCTTTTAGAAAATCTGGAAAAAGAAGGTGCTCAAAATGTCTCCGCAAGCCGTCAAATCGTGTTGTCAACTACTGAGGGAATGGTTTTTACAAACTCTGATGATGTCATCCGATTGGAAGCTGATGGCAATTATACGACCTTCCACTTCGCCAACGCACGCCCTATTTTCATCTCAAAAAAGATAGGCGATTTTGATGAACACACCCCTTTTTATAGAGTTCATCGTTCCCATAGCGTCAACCCCAAGCATGTTACGAGCATCGTTACCAAGGGCAGTGCTTACAATGTTTTAATGAGTGATGGGTCAAATGTGGAAATGGCAAGAGGTAAAAAAGAAGAATTCAGAGAGTATCTAAAGGTTAATTTCAATAAGTAAAAACGCTAAAATTGATTTAAAAAAAACGCTTTGTATTTCTAAAAAAGCGCAAGTTGACACATGTCAACTTGCGCTTTTTTTATACCAAAAACAAAAAAAATAAATTTATTTTTCAGTAAAAATTGAAAGTTTATGATAACCAAAATCAGTTAAATAGAGTAAATTAATTCTCGTAAAACACTGATAATCAATAAGTTAAAATTATTAAAAATTGTTCAAAATTATTTTTTTACAATTTAATAAATCAAAGTTATTTTTTGTTAAAGTAAAAAGCAAGGAAACTAAACAAAAAAATATCACGTTGTGTAAAATATAACTGCAAAACAGTTGGTAATATTTAACCACATTTTCCTAATTAAAAATTAAAATCATCTGATGAAAAAAGTAAATTTTTTAAAATCATCCGCATTGTTATTGGCTGTAAGCCTATCTGTTTTCACAACTACAAGTTGTACCAAAGACGATCCAGCACCTACCGTGGCTGATTCGGCAAAAGCAATCATTGTTCACGCTTCACCCGATGCCCCAGGCGTAAATATTTCGTTAGATGGAGCAGTCGTAACGGCTTTAGGTACTTTAGATTTTACGAAATCAACACCTTACACTTCTTTACCCGCCACTAAAGAAATAAAGGTTGGTTTAAGAGTGCCCGCAGCGGCGGCAGATGCTTATGCAGCTGCTGTTACTTTGAAAAAAGATGTAAATTACACCATACTCGCTATCAACAAATTAGCGAATATCGGTTTTTTATCTTTCGATGACACTCAACTTTTGGTTGCACCGGCAGCAGGAAATGTGAAAATTCGTTTCATTCACGCTTCACCTGATGCTCCTGGCGTAGATATTACAGCCAAAGGTTCTACCGCTAAGATTTTTGATAATGTCACTTTCAAAAATGCAGCGACCGTAGAAACCAAGGCGGGTACGCTTGATTTGGACGTAAAAGTAGCTGGCACTCAAACAGTGGCTTTGTCATTAGCTGGTGTGAAATTTGATGCTGGAAAAATCTACACCGTTTTTGCTCGTGGTTTGTTGACAACAACTGTTGACGCTCAAAAATTGGGTGCAACAATTATTGTAAACAATTAGTCTTCGAGTTTTCTCAAATCGTGCAAATCAATTAAACACAACGCCCACTTATTCGCTTTGTCGAATGAGTGGGCATTTTTTTTCGGAAAGAGGCCCTTCAGTATTTTTAGTCCAAAATCATGTTTTTCTTTTCCTAAAATGAAACAAGGCACAAAAGATTTCTACTTTTACGACTCTATTTTTTTACTGTATCAAAAATGAAAGTACCACCTCAGTATTTTCGAGCAGCAATTCCGCATACGGAAAAAATAGAACCACAGATGATACTGATTAAACTGATTTTCAGTGATTTCTTTTGATTTAAACATGATTTTTTAGTTAAAACAGAAAAAATCAGCGT
>JAYTMW010000427.1:0-9049 GCA_043728105.1 Saprospiraceae bacterium
AAAGTATCTCTCACAACCACCGTAAAAGCGGTATCAGTACCCGTGTTTTGAAAGCGAATGGTATAATCCAATTCCGCTTTTTCATCCACAAAGTGTTGACTACCAATGCCTTGTGGATATGCTTGTTTGTCATTGGGGTCATACGATCCGTAGTTTTCGTGACAATCGGTGGCAACAAATGGTGTGCCGTCGTTCTCTCCCAATCGAGTCACGTAGCCCAATGAGAAAGGCTCTTGAGTATTACTTCGGCAGCCTTCAATGGCAACGGTAGGGTTGCCACCGCCCGCACTGAAATCTGGGTGATTTGGCTCTTGGTCAGCTATCAGGCGATAAGTTGCGCCTGTGGCTTTCACCTTCAATATTTGAATGCCGTTTGGTGGAAGAGTGGCGCTTGGTGGGAGACTGATGGGTTGTCTTAAAAAAACAACATTATCTTCGGTCACAATACTCTTTAAACCTGTACTCGTAGCCGCAGTACCAACATTTTTTATCAAAAAAGAAACCGAATCACGCTCGCAGGTACCGCCTACCTCTATGCTCGCACCCGACCATCCTTGCGTAGGCACGCAGATGGAGTCGGGGTAAATGTGCGCTTCCACACAATGCGTTTGGCCCAACTCCGTTCCGTCGCAATTGACGGTGGCGGTGAGTTGGAATGTGCCACATTTGGCTGGCTCGATGTTGCCGAGATTAAAATATAAATCTTGACCATTGCGCCGATTAAGCGGCACTGTGGCAGCATTAAAAGTCAATGACTTATCTAAGGTGATTTTGACAAATGCGTTGGATGCGGTTTTTGTGCCTCGGTTACAATAATTTACGTAATAGGTGTTTTCAAAACAGCGACGCAAAAGTGGTGTCGTTATGTCAACGTCTAAAAGTGCGCAATCCGTTTTGGTTTTTACTGCAAAATCGTAAGTCGTGTTCGGTGCGGAGGCACTCAAACTGAACAAAACCGAATCTCGGCAGGCTTGCCAATAGTTATTTGGGCGCACCAAACTCAAACGATAAATGCCTGAATCAGTAGCAACCTTATATTGCCCCAAAGAATCGGCCCAACCCCAAAAAGTTTTACTGGCACTTTCCGCTTTCAACAACCAATTGGTAATGGGTGGTTCGTTGGCATCGAGGCGACAGTTTTGGTTTTTATCAAAATACACTTTGCCCAAAATAGCAAAAGGATAAATTTCGCCCGAACCGTCAATTTTAGTTAAATGGTATTGTTTTTCGTTTGAAACGGTTCTTCTACCTAATAAAACAAAACCATTGTCTCGGGTGGTGCTAACACTTTTAAGCTCATCGGTAGGGGTATATGCTCTTATCTTTTTTCTAATTAATGTGTTGCCAACGGAATCTGTTTGCACAAACTCCCTCAAACGAGAGCCATCGAAATTACCCGATACGATGGTGAAATTACCATTGCTTTCTCTTTTCAAATAATAACCCCATACGACATCAGGCAATAGTTTTGAGCGTTCTTCGGTGCCATCCGCCTTGAATTTTTTCAAAAAAGTAACCAATTGCGTAGAATCCACCGTCACCAAACCCGTAGCAAAACACCCCCCCTCAGTATTGGCGACCAAACTGGTGCAATCGTTTACTCTAAAATTGCCAAAAGTGCGCAGCCACAATTGATTCCCGTTGGCATCGGTTTTCATCACCAAAGCCCGTTGGTTATCGAGCCCATAAAGCCCTTCCACACCACCCATGATGAAACCACCGTCAGAGGCTTCAATCACGACATGCGGATATTCGTATATATCGGGCTCACCGTATCTTTTATCAAAAATGATGTTACCATTGTTATCAATTTTGACCAACAAAATATCATCACGCCCTGTCGTACTGTTACAGGTGCTACCCGCCAACACAAAACCCGAACCATTTCGCAGGGGTTTCATGTCCCAAAAAGTCTCCGTGCAGTAGTTAGGAAAATAAGAACGAGACCATAATGTATCACCTAAAGCATTGATTTTTAATAGAAAAGCCAAACCATCGCCCTTCTTGGTCGTATCGGCGTTGTGTGTTCCCGCTATGAAATAAGTGCCATCGGGATTGGCATAAGCGGTATAAATTCGTTCGGTTTGATTGGTTTTGCCATAAGTGCGTTGCCACTGCGTGCGTCCTTCGGCATCCGTCTTCACGAGGAGCGCATCATAAGTGGTATCGTTTGTTTCAAGGGTATGTCCAATTAGTAGAAAACCACCATCGAGCGTGGAAATCACTTTTTGCGGTTCATCGGTTCGAGGTGTGCCGTACAGCTTTTCCCATCCTTGCGCCTGTGTCGTCGCAAAAAACAAAAGGGAAACTATGATAAAAGTTAATTTTTTCATTGTTTATAAATGGGTCTTGTCTTAATCAGAATGAATAGAATTTTCTTTAGAATGAATAGAATTTTGGATTTTGAAAAAATCCTATTCATTCTAAAAAAAATTCTATTCATTCTGATTTTTTAATGTTGCTTGTTTGTTAAGACAAAATTGAGTTAAAAGACCTACAATAGCAAATACAAATTATCGCCATTGTTAAAAATATTTTTTCACAAAAAATTGATAATCAATAGGTTATATCAAATTTTGTTTTATTTTTGATGAGAAATTAGTAAAAATTAGTAGTAAAAAAAATTCTTATTAACCGCTGATGACGCTGATTTTGCTGATATGCGCTGATTCTAAAATAAAACTAAAAAAGAAATCAGCATATATCAGCAAAATCAGCGTCATCAGCGGTTCAATTAAAGCATCATGTACAACAGTCAATTGATAAAAATTTGCAAGAATCTATCCAAATCCGAATTTAAGGAATTGGGAAGATTCGTGCAATCACCTTGTTTCAATCAAAAACAAGAAGTAGAAGTTCTTTATGATTTTATAGCGACTCATCTTGGAAGCCCCTCATTGATGCCATCGGCTTTATCCCGCAGCGGAGGGACAGTATTTCAGAAGGAATTGGTCTATGAAAAACTTTTTCCAAACAAGCCATATAATGACGGCTTGATGCGCTCTACAATGCACAATCTGTTAAAAATCATTAAGTTATATTTGATTGAAAAAGAATTGGAACAAGAAGAAACTTATAGCCAAATCTTGCTTGCACGGGCTTTACGCAAGCGAGGATTTGATGATTATTTTGAAAAAGAAATAGAAACAGCCTTTGAAAAAAATTACGAGCAGCCCCATCGAAATGCGGATTTTTATTTGAATCAATATAAAGCTACTTTAGAAAAAGTAGAGCATAATCGAATGACACACCGAAAAGGAGAGATTCACTACAACGAATTAACAATCAATCTTTTGGGTTATTTTGAGACTGAACTTATGCGTTTAGGCTGCGCTATACTATCTTCTAAAGCTGTTTCAAAACGGAACTATGAATTACCATTGCTCGATGAAACTATTCTTTTATTTGAAAATAAGAAAAGCGATTTAGAAAAAGAATCTCTGGATGTTTCTTTGCAAGAGTCCGAACATACTGAGGGTATAGCATCTAAGATATACTTTAATACATATCAGTCTTTAAAAACAGCTAATCCCTTGTATTTCGATGATTTAAAAATATTATTAAATACACATTGGGCAAGTTTTCCCGTAACTGAACGTCGAGAAATATTCCTCCATGCTATCAATTTTTGCATTAAAAAAATAAATAATCATGAAGGTCAATATTTGAGTGAATATTTCGACTTGACTCAATTTGGATTGGAAAGTAAGGCTTTAATGGAAAATGGTATTCTTTCAAAGTTTACGTTTAAAAATGCTGTAACCGTAGCTTTGAAATTATCAAAATCAGAATGGGTCAAAAATTTTATCGAAAACTATAAACAATATCTACATCCCAAAGAAAGGCAACCTGTTTACAATTACAATTTAGCCGTTTATTATTTTAGAACAGGTGACTATGATGCTGCCATGCCCTTGCTCCGCAAAGCTGATTTTGCCGACGTTCACGCAGACCTTGATGCCCGTTGCATGTTGCTTCAAATTTATTATGAAACCCATACATTTGATGCCCTTTCCTCTCTTTTAGATAGCTTCTCAACATTCATCAATCGCCAAAAAGACATTGGCTATCAAAAAGATATGTATTTGAATTTAATCAAATTTGTTAAAAAAATACTGAGGGGGGACATGAAAGATAATGCTTTTAAACAACAACTTGTGGCGGATATAAAAGAGACGGCTTACTTGGCAGAGAGGGAATGGTTGATTGAAAAACTAAAATAATGTATTTGTTTGGCTACGTTTATGAGACTTTAAAATGCTTTTTTACAAAAACAAAATTGTCTGAATCTAAATCGCACGTTTTGAAATATGCCTCAATATCAACGAGTGGCTTCAATGTCCCATCTTGATTTATGGTATGAGCTTGATAATTTAGACTTATCAAAATATTGTATGCCTCCTTGTGACCTTCATTGTTTTTTGTCAAAAACTCCATAATAACAATCGGGCTTTGATGTTTAAAAGTCTCCAAGCCACCTTTTATGACTTGCGCTTCGGCCCCCTCAGTATCAATCTTGATTAAGGGGTTTTTGAGGTCAAATTTTTGAACGATGCTGTCCAAAGTGATGCCTTTTACAATTATTTTCTCAGGTTTAAATTTTTTATACCACGCTTCATTTTCAAACTGTTTATTGTGAAGTGTATTGAATTCAGAATGTGAAACGGGAAATTCAAAGAAGGTTAAATCCGTCTCAACATCGGTTACGGCATTGTGAAAAGTTTTAATATTAGAGAATGGTTTTAAATTTTTTTCCAAAACGTCAAAAGTACCTTTAGCAGCTTCAAAAGTAAAAATTCGAGCTTTTCCTTCTAATACAGCAGCCACTACGAGAGAAAAATAGCCCACGTGTGCGCCTATGTCTATGAAGGAAGGGCTGATTTCTGATTGCTGATTGCTTAAGGCTTTATAATGATTTATAAAAAAACGAGCTAAACGGATTTCAGAATCGTGCGTTTTTCCACCCGTCAAGTAAATATCTAAGCCCGAAGGGAGCAAAATACTGAGGGGGTGTCCCGTGAAAGTTTGTGCTTTTCGAATTACGCCTTTTTTTGTAAAAGGGAAAATAACGGTTCTGAAAAATTGAGACCAAGCATAACGCCACGGGTTATGCAAAAGCCTTTGCATTTTTGAGGCCTTTGCAAGACGCTCTACTTGATCTAATTTTTTTTCTAACGAATCAAAAATCATTTAATATCCATTTTTAGGCATTGCGAATGAATTCACAACTACATTTGTGGCAAAATAAAGCAATGTTAAGCGGCGTTTGGGTATGTCGGATAATTTTTTTTCTACCTTTACGCTTCAAATCAATTTTAATGGATAACAGAGACAATCTTTTAGGCGTGTTAGCAACGCTTTTCAAGTGGAAAAAACAAATACTAAAAGTCATATTATTAGCGGGAATCGGAACGGCAGCCATCTCTTTCTTCTTCTTAGATGATTATTATAGAGCTTCGACAGTGTTTTATGTCTCAAGCCCTGACCTTTTCAAGCCCGAACAAATGTTTGGCACGTCCAACAAAGACATGGAATATTTTGGCACGGACGGTGACCTTGACCGTGTTTTGACGATTGCAGAATCCAACGAATTATACGATTTTTTAATAAAAAAATTCGAGCTTTATAAGCATTATGACATAGATTCGACGAAGCAAAAAGCACCGTTCAAAGTGCGTGAGCATTTGCAAAAGCTCTATGAAGTCAAAAAAACAAAGTTTGATGCTGTCGAATTGTCGGTTGAAGATACGGATAGAGAATTTGCATCACGCATGGCAAACACTGCTCGTGAAAAAATAGATGAAATCACACAACGCCTCATCCGAAACAGTCAGTTGAGTTTGATAAAAGCCTACGAATCGAGTTTTTTAGAAAAAGAAAAAACTTTGTTAGGTATAAATGAGACTTTGACTAAGTTGCGTCAAAATTCAGGCGTGATTGACCCCGAACAACAAACGGAGGCCATAACAAAATCAGCCGTAGAAGCGAATTTGAATCTCGCTCGCAACAAAGCTAAATTAGAAGCATTGCGTAAAATGTCGAGTGTTTCAAAAGACACAATAACTTTTTTAGAAACTACTGTAAAGGGGTATGAAGAAGAAGTGAAACAAAGCAATACTCAATTAAAACGATACAATGAGGGTTACAATGGCGTTGTGGATATGAAAAATCAATATGAACGAGAGAGTGAGCAAGTCAGTAAAGACAAACAACGTTATTTGCAACTGCGCATTGCTTATTCAACTAAAATATCGGCTGTTTCGGTCATTGAACCTGCGGCAATTCCTATCGTGAAAGAGCGTCCAAAACGCACTATTATTATCGTCAGTGCCATGTTGATTGCTTTCATTTTCAGTGTCATTGGAGTGCTTTTAGCGGATAATTATAAGGATGTCAATTGGAAAGAACTTTCCCAAAATTAAAATTAAAAATTTGCGCAAGACGCAATACCAGTTACGCCATACGCCACCCAACACATGCAACGAATTCTATCCATTTTTAATGTAAAGACGACACCAACCTTTGGTGTTTTTGCTTGGGTTATTATCCTGAGCGGGTGGTTGAGTGCGGCGTTTGAAAGTTTTTATCCGCTGGCGATTCCTGCGATGGCAATTTTGATTTATTTTTCAATCGTTGATTTTCGCAACATTTTCTTTTTTTTGCTTGCTTGTATTCCTTTATCCACAGAATTTTATTTTCCGAATGGCTATGGAACTGATTTGCCTACCGAGCCTTTGACGATTGGGCTAATGCTCATTTATTGGCTTTATGCCTTAAAAAATGGCGTGATACTGAGGGGTGGTGCATTTTTTCGACATCCTATCACGCTACTTATTTTGCTTCATTTGGGGTGGATTTTGATAACTACGGTCAACTCTGAAAACGTTTTTTTATCTTTAAAATTCCTCTTGGCAAAGACATGGTACATCGTTACTTTTTACTTTTTGGCAGGTCTTATTTTACAAAAACAAAAGGATTTTAAAACCTTCTTTTGGTGCATTGCCATACCCCTAAGTGTGGCGTTGGTTGTGACGCTTTTCAGACAATATGGACAAGGTTTTTCTTTTAAAGATGTGAATAAAGTGATGGATCCTTTTTTCAGAAACCATGTGACTTATGGGTGTATCACGGTGTTGTTTTTGCCTTATATTTTCTTGGCGAGGTCGTGGCAAAAGCGTGGAAGTTGGGTAAAAGGACTTTTAGCGGGGCTTATTATTTTGTTTTTATTAGCCATACAATTTTCTTATGTGCGTGCGGCTTACGTGGGCATTTTTGGCGCATTAGGATACTATTTAGTTGTGCGTTTTCAATTAACTCGTTATGTTTTAGGCTTTGTGACGGTGGCGGGTATTGTTTTAATTACTTACATGGTGCAAGGCAATAATTACTTGAATTTTACCCCAAATTTTGAAAAAACAATCACCCACGAGCGTTTCGACAACCTTTTGGATGCCACAGCAAAGGGCGAAGACGTGTCAACCATGGAACGGGTTTACCGTTGGGTGGCAGGTTTTAGGATGATTGAAGACAAGCCTTTTATGGGTTTTGGACCCAATAATTTTTACAGTTTTTACAAATCTTATACGCTCACGGGCTTCAAAACTTATGTGAGTGACAATCCAGAGAAATCCACCATTCACTGTTATTATTTGCTTATGGCAGTCGAACAAGGCATTCCAGGAGCTTTGATTTTTCTGGGTCTTGTTGGCTTCGCATTACTGAGGGGTGAGCGTGTGTATCATCAAGTGCATGATTGGCGGCGAAGCGTTATCATGGCGGTTATGGCTTCGTTTGTTATCATTTTATTTTTATTACTGATTAATGATTTGGTTGAAACGGATAAATTTGGGTCGTTCTTTTTTATGAGTTTGGCGGCTTTGACGAATTTGGATATTTCTACGAGGGAAGGGGTTGAGTGATTTTTTGTATTTACAAAAAAGAAGTTTTTAAAATCGGTAAAAATACTGTGCAGTATCAAAAATTTCAATGAATAAAAAAGTCGAAGCAAACATACGCTTCGACTTTTTTTATTCAAATTTTACTCAAAATACTGAGGTGGTCACTTCCCCTTCTCCCTCAAATATTCATCCATCACATACAGCACACCACGGATAGGCACACGCAACCAATCGGGTCTTGCATTCATTTCGTAACCGACTTCATAAATCGCTTTTTCCAACATATACGTCCGCAAAAGCATTTGTTTTCCTGCTTCGTCGGGTGGCATAAAATTGGCTTCGCCGCAACGGTCGAGGTAGGCAGTTAGGTAAAATTGACTGACGTAATGATACCATTGCAAGGCCCATTGTTCCAAAAACGGTATGTCTTCTTTTCTATAATTTTGATTCAAAACCAACTGCCCATAAGCGGCGTAATGGAACGAGCGCATCATACCCGCCACATCTTTGAAAGGCGTTTTTTTCAAGCGGCGTTCACTGATGGCGTGCATCGGTTCGCCTTCAAAATCAATGATAAAGTAGTCTTTTCCGTTGAAAAGCACTTGTCCGAGGTGATAATCGCCGTGGATGCGGGTTTTGCTGGCTTCTATTTTTTCTTTAAAAATTTCTTCAAAAGCCTCAATTATTTTGTCTTTTAACGCCAAAACTTGGGTGGCTTCACCCCGCACATATTCAGGTAGTTTGGCGATGCGATGCTCCAAAGCGTTGAATTTTTCAGACACCAATTTCCGATGACCCGAATAGATGGAGCGTTGATAATTTTGGGTAAAACGCTCAGGTTGGAAGTCCGCATCTTCGGGTTCGAGGCTCAATGCCAAGTGCATTTCAGCCGTGCGCCGAGCGAGTAACGTCACCCGCTCATACGTGACCGAGCCGATGAGTTTTTGAACCAACGAAGGTACATCTTCAAAATACATCCGTGGTTTGCGTACCAAAGGCGGTGGCGTGGTGGTTTTATCCACTTTTTCAAACACCTTTTCGTAGTAGCGAGCAAGGGCTTCGAGCGTAGAAGTCCACGCTTCGCCTTGATTTTGAATTTTATTTTGAAGAAGACCCAAAATGATAAACGTCTTGGTATTGTTGTCAAAAAA